>JARGNS010000062.1:955-12261 GCA_029213105.1 Planctomycetota bacterium | reverse complement strand
GTACTCGCGGATCTTGCGGTTGAGGGTGGGCCAGGCGATGCCCAGCAGGGCCGCCGCCGCGCCCTTCTTCCCGCCGGTGCGGGCGAGGGCCGCGGCAACCGCCCGCTTCTCGGCCTCGCGGATGGTCAGCACCTCGAGCTGCACGGTGGGGGTGTCGTCGCCGCGACGCTCGCGCACCTCCAGGGGCAGATCAGAGGCGGTCACGGTGTCGCCCTCGAGCAAGACGAGGGCCCGCTCGAGTGCGTTGAGCAGCTCGCGCACGTTGCCCGCGAAGTACGGCGCGGGCGTCCTCGGCCAGGCGCGGCACGCGCCGGCCGAGCTTGGCGGCCAGGGTCTCGATGAAGCGCTCGCTCAGGCTGATGACATCCTCGCCACGCTCGCGCAGCGGGGGCACGTGCAGCTCGAGCACCTGCAGGCGGTAGAAGAGGTCCTCGCGGAAGGTGCCCTCCTTGACCATCGCGCGCAGGTCACGGTTGGTGGCGCCGAGGATGCGGCAGTGCATCGGCAGGGCGTCCTTGCCGCCGAGCCGCGTGTACGTGCCCTCGCTGAGGACCCGCAGCAGCTTGGCCTGCAGGGTCATGGGCAGTTCGCCGACTTCGTCCAGGAAGAGCGTGCCGTCGGCGGCCTGGGCAATGCGTCCGTCCCGGCGTTCGGTTGCACCGGTGAACGCGCCCTTCTCGTGGCCGAAGAGCTCGCTCTCCAGGAGCCCCTCCACGAGCGCGGCGCAGTTGAGCGCCACGAACGGCTTGCCCGCGCGCGTGCTCTGGGCGTGCAGGTGGCGGGCCACGAGTTCCTTGCCCGTGCCTGTCTCCCCGGTGATGAGCACGGGGGAGTCTGCCTTGGCGGCCTTGGCAATGAGGGCGCGGATGGCCTCGATGGACTTGTGCTCGCCGTGCAGCGGCGGGGCCTCGCCGACCTTCGCGCCGCGCAGGCGACGGGCTTCCTCCCGCGCGCCGTGCAGCGCGCGCAGGTTGCGCAGCGCGAGCGCGGCCTGCCGGGCCGACGCCGCCAGCGCGCGCAGGTCGCCCTCCTCGAAGGCGTCCGGCGTCTCGGCCTCCACCGTCACGAACCCGAGAATGCCCTCGGCGACCTTCAGGGGCGCCGCCAGCATCGAGCGGTAACGGCTGCGCACCATGGAGAGGCCCGTGTCCTCCGCGGCCGGATCGTGGGCGTCGCGCACAAGCACGGCCTCGCCGCCCTCCTGCACGCGCCGGGCGAGGGTGCGCGAGGCCGGCGGCGTCGCGCCCTCCGGATGGGCCGCGGCCACCTCGATCGTGCCGCCGGGGCCCAGGAGGCACACGGTGGCGCGCGTGGAGGCGAACGCCTCGACGATGAGGCCGAGCAGGTTGCTCGTGACCTCCGCTTCGTCGACGGCGTCGGCGCAGGCGATGGCCCCCTCGCAGACGAGGCGCAGCCGGCGTACGGCACCCGCGCCCTCGGCCGTCCCGGCGGGATCGGCCGTGTCGGGGTCGAGCGCGGCGTGCACGTCGTCTTCCGTGTCGCGCTCGACCACCGTGATGCGCTCGGCGCCGTCGCCGCTCAAGTAGCGCAGCCGGATGTCACCGATCTCGATGACGTCGCCATCGAAGAGCACGGCCTCGCCCTCGATGGGCTCCCCATTGAGGTGCGTGCCGTTGGCCGAGCCGAGGTCCTCGAGCAGGATGCGCTGGGGGCCGACGCGGATGCGGGCGTGGCGGCGAGAGACCGTCTCGTCGAAGAGCTGCAGGTTGGCTTCCTGGGAGCGGCCGATGATGACGTCGCCTTCGAGCTCCAGGCGCTCCGGCGTCGTGCGCCCTTCGATGGTCTCGAGTCGTGCCATGCCTAGAGCGTCACCGCCTGCCAGCCCTCGTCGAGGAGCGTGGCGAGCTGCGCTCCGTCCGCGACCACGGCGCCCGCGAGGACGGCCTCCGGTGCGTACTGGCGCGCGGCGAAGGCGTGGGCCTCGATGTGGAACGTCGCGCCGCCGGCCAGCAGCGCATCGCGCATGGTGGCCGCCGTCTCGGGGTACGGCTCGTTGAGCGTCTCGGCCACACCCTTCACGCCCAGACGGGCCCCCTCGCCCGTGAGCCAGAAGGCGGCGTCGTGGCCTGCGCGTTGGGCGGCGAGGGCCGTGGCGAGGGCGGCGGTGGCGCGGTCGGGCGCCTCGGTGGAATGGGCGAGGACATAGAGGATGCGGGCCATGACGGGAGTCTATCCCGATGGCGGGCGCGATGATCGCGATAGACTCCCGCCTGATGGCCGCACCCCTCAAGACCGACGAACTGCTGGACCGCGTGTTCTCGCGCCCCGTGGCGGCCGTGATCGTGAAGCTGGCTGCCCCGACGCCGATCACGCCCAACCAGATCACCGGGATTTCGGCGCTCTTCGGCGTCGGCGTCGGCGTGGCCCTCGGTTTCCACGTGGGCTGGGTCGCCACGCTCAGCCTGCTCGCCTACCTGGCCTTCGACTGCGCCGATGGCCAGCTCGCCCGACTGCGCGGCGGCGGTGGCTACCTGGGCCGAGCGATGGACGGTGCGGGGGACTACATCGCGGCCGTCGCCATCCACATCGGGCTCGCACTCTGGATCGGCGACCTGACCGGCTCCTGGATCACGGGCTGGCTCATGAGCGCCGGCGCGGGCCTGGCCCTCATCTGGGCGTCGTTCCAGCTCGACCGCTACAAGCGGCGCTACCGCGGGGACACCGACGACCTCGTGCAGCTGCGGGCCGAGGCCGCCGCAACGCCGGGCATCGGCGGGTGGTTGATCGCGCGCCTCGAGCCGTACGCCGAGCAGCTGGACGGCGGCGTGACGGTTCCCGATCGCGAGGCCTACCAGGCACGCGTGCGGACGCCGATGGTGCTGTGGCTGTTGAACGGGCCCACGTCGCACTTCACGGTCATGGCCGTCTGCTTCGTGTTGGATCGGCCCGACATCTACGCAGCCATCGCCATGGGGCCGATGGTGCTGATCACGTTGTTGGCGCTTGGGCTTCAGCGCCGCGCGGAGTCGCGCGAGCCGGCCGTGATCGAGCGCGCGTCAGCCGAGTAGCGGCAGGATGTCGCGCTCGGCGCAGACGACGTCTTCCTCGAAGTCGATCTCGGTCCAGGGGCGACCGGCCACCTCGACGTACTGCGCACCGTGCTCGCCGACGAACGCGTCGAGAGCGCACTCGTAGTCGCCCTCGGGGTCCGCGGCGTCGATGGCCGCGCGCAGGGCGGGCAGCGATGCCGCGTCGATCTTGAAGAAGCCCACGCCCTCGCCGACGAGCTCGAAGCCTCCGAGACGACCGCGGCGGATGGCCCGCGCGGCACCGCCCTGGATGCCGATCATCATCTCTTCCTCGCCCGGATCCGTGCGCGGATCGATGGCGAACCCGCGCTCCAGGGCGCACACGTCGGCGAGGATGCTCGGGTCGTAGAGGACGTCGGCGTCCATGATGACGGCGTCCTCGTCCAGCCCCTCGAGCGCGTACCGCAGCGAGATCAGGCTGCCGCGCCGGAACTCGGGGTTGTGGACGAACTCGGCGTCGAGTGCGTGGGCCTCGAGCATGCCGGCCATGAAGCCGCTCACGATGCGCACCGGCAGGCCGAGTGCCGCGAGGTTCTCGAGGTGACGGGCGAGCAGCGTGCGCCCGCCGATCTCCAGCAGGGCCTTGGGCTTGTCGTGGCCGAGACGGCGACCGACGCCGGCGGCGAGCAGGACGGCCTTCATGCGATCGCTCGCTTCAGGGCCGGCCCGAAGTCGGCGAGGCGCTGCTCGGAGATCTGCCCCATGTTGGCCACGCGGAAGGCGATCTTGCCCAGGTCGCCCTGGCCTGCGTAGAGCACGAAACCGTCCTCGCGCATGCGCGCGTGGATCTGCTCGTAGCCCACGGCCGCAGGCAGGTGGGCGCATGTGATCGTGTTGCTCAGGTGCGTCGCGGGGAGCAGCAGGGGCAGCCCCAGGTCGGCCATGCTGGCGCGGATGCTGGCCGAGGCCCGGCCGTAGCGCGCGATGCGGCCGGCGACGGTTTCCTCCAGGAGGACGTCCAGGGCGGCCTCGAAGGCGGCGGTCACCTGGATGGCCGGGGTGAAGGGCGTGCCCCCGGCCTCTTGCTTGGCGAGCTGATGGGCCATGTCGAAGTAGACCGAGCGCTTCTCGAGCGATGTGCCCTTGCGCAGCAGCACGAACGAGACGCCCGGCAGGCCCTCGACGCACTTGTTGGCGGTGCAGCAGACGGCATCCGGCTGGATGGTGTCGAAGTCGAACACCTCGCCGGCGAGGCCACTCACGCTGTCGATCAGCAGGCGTCGGCCCGTCTTGCGGGCAACCGCGGCGATGGCGGGCAGGTCATTGAGCAGGCCGGTCGTGGTCTCGTGATGCACGACGGCGATCGTGTCGATGCCGTCTTCGAGCGCGGCTTCGACAGCGGCAGGATCGTGGCGCTGCTGCCAGTCGGCGACGAGGCGCTTCGTGGGGATGCCGTGCACCTCGGCCATCTGACCGAGGCGATCGCCGTAGACCCCGTTGTCGAGCACGAGGACGCCCTTGCCGACGGCGGAGCTGACCATCATCTCCATGCCGGCCGTGCCGGAACCGGAGATGAGCACCGCGTCGTAGTCCGCCGCGACGTCGAAGGCCTCGACCAGCTTCGCGCGGACGCGCGACTGCATGTCGAGGTACTCACGCTCGCGGTGGCATTGGTCCAGGCTGGCCGCCAGCGCCGCGCGCACCCGGGGGTGCACGTTGATCGGCCCCGGGTTCATCAGCGTGAACGCGTCGCTCATCCGTTTCCGAGCTTTCCGCCGAAGCGCTGGGTGATCTCGACCGGTGTGTGGGTCACGCGGCCGATGCCGGGCTGGTTGCCGATCTCGACCTTCACCAGCAGCATGGCCGGGCCCTCGCTGGCGAGGAAGCCGGGCAGGGCCTCGGCGAGATCCTCGGGCGCGACGCGCTCCGCGGAGGCGTAGCCCGAGGCGGCGGCGATCTTCTCGAGCTGGACGCTCTCGGTGATCGTGCGCTGCCCGCCGGTCGAGCCGTGGGCTTCGTTGTCGAAGACGATGTGGTGCAGGTTCTTGCAGCCCAGCGCACCCGCGCTGGCGAGTACGCCGGCACCCATGAGCACGTTGCCGTCGCCGTCGAGGCAGACGATCGACGTCTCGGGATGGGTGGTGGCGACTCCGAGAGCGATCGACAGGCCGAGTCCCATGGACCCGATCATGTAGAAACTCTCTTCGCGATCGCGGGCGGTGAACACCTCGCGACCGATCATGCCATTGCAGACGATCGTGGGCTGATCACCCAGGGCCTGCATGACGATTCCGACGGCTTCAGCTCGACGCATCGAGGATTCCCTTCGGCACGATGAGAGCGCCGGGCACGCGCCGCTCGGTGATCTTCTTGGTGATGGTGGCCACGTCGTCCTCGATGGAGTCGGCGGAGAGGATCTGCCAGGGCAGCCCCTTCATCTCGCCGAGCGTGATGCCGTCGAAGTAGTCGGTCATGATCTCGCCCATGACGAGGTGCTCGGGCGCGTCGATGCCGTCCTTGCCGCGCCACGAGACGACGATGAGCGTCGGGATCTCGTAGATGACGTTCAGGCTGACGATCGCGTTGAGGCAGACGCCGAGGCCGCTGTTCTGCATGAACACGGCGGGCAGGCGCCCGCCCATGGCGGCGCCGGCAGCCATCCCCATGGCGCTGTCCTCGCGGACCGCGGAGATGTAGCCCCACTCGGGCTCCTCATCGAAGCGTCGGATGACGCCCTTGAGCAGCGAGCACGGCACGCCCGTGAAGTAGTCGTAGCCATTCGCTTTCAGCGCGGCCAGGAACTCGGTTGTTTTCGGCATCGCGGCACCCTACTCGACACCTGCGAATATCCCAGCGTCCTACGCAGGCGCTCCCCTCTGTCGCCCGATCCACCTCGCTTGTGGGCCCCGACCAGCGGCCCCGACCAGCGGTCCCGACCAGCGGCCCCGACCAGCGGCCCCGGCTGGGCGGGGGAGCCCCAGGGTGGGGCGGTCTGGGGGCGCCGTGCTCCCCCTCACCGGCGATCGGCCGTCCGAGCCCGCGGGGGGCTGCCGCGCCGCGGGCCAGGACGGGCCTCGGCGTTGAGCCGGGGTGCCGTTGCCTACGGGTGTGTGCTCCACGCAAGCGATCCGCCGTCCGAGCCCGCGGGGGGCTGCCGCGCCGCGCGCCAGGACGGGTCTCGGCGTTGAGCCGGGTTGCCGTCGCCTACGGGTGTGCACCACGCGCAAGCGATCCGCCGTCCGAGCCCGCGGGGAGCTGCCGCGCCGCGTGCCACGCCGGGGGGCGCCCGTCAGCCGGGAGATGACCGCCTACGGGTGTGCACGGCACGCAAGCGATCGGAGTCGTGGGGCGACGGCACCGCGCAACGTCATCCGCGACGACTCGTGGTCATCCACTCGAGGAGCGGCATGACGCCGCGCTGCCGAGCCTCCACGGCTCAGCACGTGCTTGACTCAAGCCGCGCACCCACCGTCGCGACGACTCGTGGTCTTCCACTCGATGCGCGGCATGACGCCGCGCCGTCGAGCCTCCACGACTCAGCACGTGCCCACCTGAAGAGCCCGTTCCTACAATTGGGCCCAGGCGCGCTGATAGTCCTCAAAGGTGTCGATCTCCATCCACCCCTTGTAGGTGTCGATGGTGTTGACCGTCAGGCCCTTGTCGACGAGCGCCTGCAGCAGGTCGGTCATGGCCGCCTTGTCGGCGGACTCGGCCTGGTGCAGCGGCTTGTCGAGGCCGTCGGAGGCGATCGTCTGCCACGTGTCCTTGAGCGCCGCCGCGCCCTTCTCGGACAGCATGAGCATGCCGATCCACTCTCCGTTGGCGTCGTCGAGGTTCGTGCCGATGCGGCTGAGCGTGCAGGAAGCGCTGGCCGCTTCCGACCTCGCCTCCCGCGGTCTGGACGAGGTCGCGGTTCTCGCGTCCTTCCAGGTTGCTGCGATCCACGACGAGGACGACGTCTCCTTCGGTCTGCATCAGGCGCTCGACGATCTCCTGGTCGAACAGGAGGTCGCCGTAGAGCACGAGCGTGCGGCGATTGAGTTCGGCGCCGGCTTCCATGAGCGAGGCCACCTCGCCCGAGCTGCCGTCGGCGCTGTACGTGCGCAGGTTGGGGAGGTCGACGGCCTCCTTCTTCCAGCCCACGACGACCGAGATGTCCTTGATGCCGGCGGCGTTGAGCGCCTCGACCTGGTGCCCGAGGACCGGCTTGCCCTTTACGTCGAGCATGGCCTTGGGCTTGTCTGCCGTGAGCTCGCCGAGGTCGGGGCTCGCGCCGGCGGCCAACACGATCGCGCCGACGCGGGCGCCATCCGACGGCATGTAGGCGGCCTCGTCGGACTTCATCTGCGGGACGCCGATGAGCTCGTAGACGTCGGTGAGGGGGACGACCAGGTCGTCGACCGTGTCACAGCGTTGGTCGCGCATGATGCGCGAGAAGGCCTCGCGCTGGGCCTTGATGCCCGAACGCAGGCCGTGGTTGGCGTAGATGACCATCTTGTAGCCGCCGTCGTGCAGCTCGGTGGCCGTGGCCGACTTGTAGATGGTGGGGACGCAGACGAGCGGCGTCTCGCGGTCCCAGTGCTTGGCGAACTCCAGCACCTGGTTCGCGTCGTCGCTCTTGCTGTGCACGAGGACGAAGTCCGCGCCGGCATCCGCGTAGGCGCGGCCACGCAGGAGCGCCTCTTCCAGGCCCCACCCGGCGATGAGCGCCTCGGTGCGGGCGATGACCAGGAAGTCGTCGCTCTTGCGGGTGTCGAGGAACGCCTTGACCTTGCCCGCGTGCTCTTCGACGGGCGCAAGCTCGCGCTTGACGCCGGCGTAGAACGAGCAGCGCTTGGGGAAGACGTTGTCTTCCATGCAGATGGCCGCGATGCCTTCGCTCTCGTAGGCCTTCACCATGTGGATGACGTTGATCGCGTTGCCGTACCCGTTGTCGCAGTCGGCGACGACGGGCAGGTCCGTGGAGGCGACCATCCAGGCCGCGGCGCGCAGCTGGTCGGCCATCGTCAGGATGTTGGCGTCCGGGACGCAATGGCTGGCCGAGATCTCGAAACCCGAGGCCCAGACGCCCTGGAAGCCGGCTTCCTCGACGAGCTTCGCCGTCATGCCGTCATGGGCCCCCGCGATGAGGATCGGGCCGGGCTGGCCGAGAAGTGCCCGCAGTCGTTGCTTGCCGTCCATGGTGCTCCCTTGCGCCGGGTGCGAACGCACCGCCAGCGGGGCATGACTATAGGGGCGCATTCGGGAGGGCGAAGAGGCCGGCCGGGCGGGAGACACACGCGAGGGAGGGAGGAGGAGGCAGAAATGCGTGCGCCTCGACCGCCCGACCGAGGACCAAGGCGGTAGTAGTTGGAGGGCCCCCCGTGAGGGGGGCCCTCCATCGAGACCGGCTGGGGCACGGGGCACCCCGAGGGAGGGTAGGGAGGGAGGAGGGAGATACGGGGCGCAGCACACGCGCCACCAGCCGGTCCCAGATGTGTCAAAGAGCGATCGCCTGGGCTGGCCTCCCCGGAGGGACACCCGCCCATGCGTTCAGGGGAGGTATAGCGAACGCTGTGCCACGAACCCGTGACCAAGGACCTCGCATCAAATGGGGCTTTGCGGGCGCCGAGGGCCTGGGACTCCGTGCGCCTGTCCGCAGATCGTGTCATTTCGTGGCACGGTCCCGCACGCTCGTGGTCCTCCCTTGGGGTGCCGGCGCCCCAAAATCGGAGCCCCGGGGCCCGCCGGGAGGGGGCCGGAGGGCAGATCCTCTTCAGACGCGGCGATTGGGGGGGCCCGCTCGGCGCGCCGCTTTCCGTATACTCGGTCCACCAGTACCGAGTACGCCGCCGCGACGATGGGCCCGTTGCGGCCGGGAGGCCGCCATGCGGAAGACCATCCTCTGGGCGCTGTGCGCAGCGCTGATCACCCTTCCTGCCTACGCCACGTACGCCGAGGACGTGGAGGGCGATGACCCGCAGACGGCGAAGATCCGTCATCTGCTGCGGCGTGCCACCTTCGGCGTCCGCCCGGGCGATGTCGAGGCGGTCAAGGCCATGGGCATCGAGGCGTGGATCGACCGCCAGCTCGAGCCGCAGCAGATCCCGGATCCCGAGGTGGACAAGCGCCTCGAGGGCTTCGAGACCCTCAAGATGACGACCGGCGAGTACATGGCCCGCTTGCGTGGCGCGCGCATGAACGCCGGCAACAACGGCCCGCCCAAGAAGGGCGAGGATCGCATCCAGGCCGCGCGCCGTCGTCAGCAGCAGATCAACCGCCTGCGCAACCAGGCCGCCAACGAGGTGCCGCGCTCGATCCTGACCAAGGCCGTCTACAGCGAGCGTCAGCTCCAGCAGGTGATGGCCGAGTTCTGGCGCAACCACTTCAACGTCGACATCACCAAGGACGACGTCCGCTACTTCATCCCGGACTACGAACTGCAGGTCATCTACCGGCACATGTTCGATTCGTTCGAGGACATCCTGATGGCCTCGGCCAAGCACCCGGCGATGCTCTTCTACCTCGACAACCACGTCTCGCAGGCGCCGATGGCGCGTGCCGAGCGCGTGCGTGCAGGTCGTGAAGACGAGAACCGCACCGGTGGCCTCAATGAGAACTACGCCCGCGAGTTGATGGAGCTGCACACGGTCGGCGCCGACAACGGCTACGACCAGGACGACGTCATCCAGCTCTCGCTGGTCCTCACCGGCTGGACGATCCGCGACGGCAACTTCGAGTTCCGCCCGAACTACCACGCACGCGGTACCAAGCGCGTGATGGGGAAGTCGCTCAAGGGCGATGATGTGGGCGAGGGCGAGAACGCCGTGCGCTATCTCGCGAAGCACAAGCTCACGCGCGAGTTCATCATCGGGAAGATGGCCCGCTACCTCCAGGCCGACGAGCCGAGCGAGAAGCTGCTCAAGGACGTCGTGAAGGTCTGGGGCAAGACCAAGGGCAACCTCAAGGCCGTCACCAAGGCCATCCTGATGCACGACGACTTCTATGCGAAGTCGAGTGTGCTCACGAAGGCCAAGACGCCGTTCGAGTTCGCCGTCAGTGCCATCCGCGCCACGGGCGCCGACATGCGGGACGCCGGTGGCGTCATGCAGCGCCTGGGCGACATGGGCCAGCCTGTCCTGCGACAGGAAGACCCGACCGGCTACAGCGATGCCGCCGTCGACTGGATGGACACGGGTGTCCTCGCCGTCCGCTGGCAGTTTGCCTTCGACCTGCTGAACAACCGGCTGCCCGGCGTGCGCGTCGACAACAGCCCGCTGTACGAGAACCTGCGCCAGAAGCCCGAGGTCTGGGAGTACCTGCTGCAGGACGCCATCTTCGCCGGGGAACGCCCCGGCTCGCTCACGATGGCGCCGTTCCGGCGCCGCGTGAACACCGTCCGTCGCGACTACCGCAAGATGCACATTGCGGAGTTGAAGAGGGAATTCAACATCCTTACGACCCTGTTGCTCGGCTCGCCCGAGTTCCAGCGTCAGTAGCACCTGCCCGCCCGCAGAATCGGAGACCGCCCATGTCTACAACTCGCCGCGAAGTCCTCGCCGCCGGCGCCGCCACCTTGGCCGGCATGTCGGTCTATGGAAGTCTCGCCCAGAACGCTCTCGCCGGGCCGGAGAAGGAGATCGCCGTCAAGCCGGCGGTCGTCTGCATCTACCTGCGTGGTGGCAACGACGCGCTCAACACGCTCGTGCCCTACACGGACGGCCACTACTACGACATGCGTCCCAACATCGCCGTCCCGCCTCCGGACAAGGAGAACGGTGCGATCGATCTGGACGGCACGTTCGGCCTGAACCCGGGCCTCGCCGGCATGAAGAAGCTGTGGGACGCCGGCATGGTTGCGCCGATCGTCAACTGCGGCGTCAACTCGCCGTCGCGTAGCCACTTCGCGATGCAGGACTACATGGAGCAGGGCCGGATGGCCAACTCCTCGATCCGCTCTGGCTGGATCAACCGCTACCTGCAGGCCACCGCCGGTGGCGACGCCGACTT
This sequence comes from Planctomycetota bacterium, assembly GCA_029213105.1. Classification (GTDB taxonomy): domain Bacteria; phylum Planctomycetota; class PLA2; order PLA2; family JAEUHO01; genus JAHEIK01. The sequence goes on along the minus strand of JARGNS010000062.1, from coordinate 1,282 downwards.
CCGCGCCCTCGCGCTGCAGAGCCGCCTGCCGCGCTCGCTGCGCGGTGACTTCCCGGCGCTCGCCGTGGCACCCAGCCGTGCCAACCGCGGGAAGAAGGACAAGGAGAGCGACGTCCTCGAGCTCTTCGACAAGCTCTACAAGAAGCCGCCGTCCATGGCAGGCGCGGGCATGAAGGGCGAGCGTCCGGATGCGGACGAGCTCACCCAGAACGGCCGCACCACGATCGACTCGCTGCGCAAGCTCGAGGAGATCCTCGGCCAGAAGGCCGCCGGCAAGGAGGTCAAGTACCCCGCCAGCGCCGGTCGCCTGGGCCAGCAGCTCAGGAT
>JARGNS010000062.1:0-945 GCA_029213105.1 Planctomycetota bacterium | reverse complement strand
GCTCTTCCGATCTAAGTCGGGCCAGGGTGTCGAAGCCATCGCCTTGGACTGGGGTGGCTGGGATCACCACATCCAGGAGGGCGGCGCCGGCGAGACCGACACCATCCGCGTGAAGCTCCAGCAGATGGGCCTCGCGTGCTCGACGTTCTTCGATGACATCGAGTTCATGCGCAACAAGGTCACGATGCTGATCATGACCGAGTTCGGCCGCACGAACCGCGAGAACGGCAACTTCGGTACGGACCACGGTCACGGCGGCGTGATGTGGGCCATCGGAGGCAAGGTCAACGGCGGCAAGGTCTACGGCGACTGGACCGGCCTCGCGCCGGGCAAGACCTACCAGAACCGCGACCTGCTGGTCACGACCGACTGGCGCGACGTCCTCGAAGAGGTGCTGCGCGACCACATGAAGCTCCATCCCTCGAAGGAGATTTTCGGCAACTTCACGCCGCGCGAGAACAAGCTTGGTTTGTTCAAGACGGTTTGAGACCCCTCTCGCCTGAGGAGTCTGCGGGCCGGGGGGCTTACCGACCACGGCCCGCTCTTCGTTCTGGGGCGCGGCGCGCTCCCTCGAGTTCGGCGCCGTGCGGCTCGTGCCCCGCTACCTTGCGTAGGGAGGGCCGTGCGTGCGCAGGATCTGGATCATCGCCGTCATCGTGGCCATCGCGGCCACGGCGCTGCTCGTGTGGGTGCCGGGCCGTGGGCGTGAGGCGGACCTCGACGATGGTGCTTCCGTGGACGCGGCGGGCGAAGGCGGGGCGGGCACCGTCGCCGCGTCGCCGCGGCCCGGCCTGCGGGGGGCGCGTGACGGCGCGCCTGGCGCGGGGGAGGCCGGCGACCACCCCGCCGTGCGCTTCGTCCTTCAGGGCACGGTGCGGGGCACGCGGGCCCGGCCCCTGCCCGGCGCACGCCTCGACGTCTCCCTGGATCGGGGAGGACTCCTCG
>JARGNS010000061.1:11697-12300 GCA_029213105.1 Planctomycetota bacterium | reverse complement strand
TAGGTGTCGTTGCCTCCGGCCTGCACGAGTTGCACCTCGTAGGCCTCGCCGCCCTTGACGAGAGTCATCAGCGTGCGGCGCGACTCGGGCTTGATCCAGCAGTCGAACTCGAGCCCCTCGGTCATCGCGAACACGGAGAGCGGCGGGAACTTGAGGTGGCCGCCGGTGAACTTGGCGCAGTTTCCGATGCGGCCTTGCTTGCGATCGAGCTCTACCTGGCCCTGCACGGAGGGCGAGCGGGCCTCGCTCGCGAAGTCCAGGGTCTCGAACTGGTGCGTGAGGACCGGACGCGCGACGGACGCGCCGATCACGAGGAAGTTGTAGCCGTCCTCATCCTGATCCTCGCGCAGCAGGAGCACGGCGCGCTTGCCCCCCATGCTGGCGCTGAGGCAGGCGTGGGCCGTTTCCTGCAGCATGGCCTTGGACTGCTGCACGTACGTGGAGCGCCCCAGGTTGCCGATGTACCCCACGGCCAAGCCGAGCAGCACGGCCATCGCCCCCATCACGATCACGATCTCGATGAAGGAGAAGCCTCGCGAGGACGCACGGGTTGCGCGGGCGCGGGCGGCTGCGGGGGGCGTGTGGAAGCAGGTCATACCGTGT
>JARGNS010000061.1:10910-11687 GCA_029213105.1 Planctomycetota bacterium | reverse complement strand
GTCCCAGAGGAGGATGTCGTCCTCGGTGTTGGGTAGCCCGTCCTCGCCCATGGAGAAGACCTGGAACGAGCTCGGGTTGAAGAACGTGCCGTCCTCACGCTTGTACGGCTTGGCCTCGACCTCCTCGCCGGTGGCGTTCAGGTACGAGTGCCCCGAGTCGTACGCGGTGGCGTAGTCGTCGCGGTGGAAGTAGATCAACGGGTTCTTCCACGCATCGAGGATCTCCGTGAGTTCCGTCGTGCTGTGCTTGTTGATGGCCTTGCGCAGACTGTCCTCGTCGGTGTTGCCGAGCTCGGCCTCGCTCCACTCCGGGTCGCTCTTGAAGCCGGGCCAGTACAGCGCCTGGTAGATGGCCTCGATGCCGCCATTGATCTTGTTCTCGGTGGCGGACGCCTTGGTGCCCTGCCCGGCCACGGCGGCGATGCGCGTGACGTCTCCCGGCGGGTACATCTCGAAGGTCTGCTTCCAGTTGTCGATCATCAGCTTGGTCTTGCTGAGGGTCTGCTTGGTCGCAAACTCCGGCCCACGGCGCAGCCAGATGTTGATCGCTACGGTAATGCCGGCGGCCAGCACTCCGATGATCGCCATCACGATGAGGATCTCGATGAACGAGAACCCCCGCTGGCCGTGGCGCGCACGGCGGCCCGCCACGAGGGAACGGGACTGCTGATAGAGCGAACGCTCGGATGTCATCGCCGACACTCCTACTTCTTCCGCCGCACGATGCGGATGTCGCTGATCTCGACGTCGAACTCCTGGGTCTCGGTGCTGTAGCCA
>JARGNS010000061.1:6715-10900 GCA_029213105.1 Planctomycetota bacterium | reverse complement strand
CGGCTGACATTGCGCCACTGATCACGTCGTTGCCACCAACCCAGAGCATGGCCGTGCCACGCGTCATCTTGAATGCCGAGACGGTGTCTTGAATGATCAGCTCGTCGTTCAGGTAGACGGCCACGGTGCCCTTCTGGGGATCGAGGCGCACGATCTTGAGTTCCACCTCGTCGGTCGCCGGCCAGTCCATGGCCGGGTCCAGACGCGTGACGTTGCCTTCCTTGTACTTCTTGATCTGACCGCCCTGGATGCGGACAGCGACCTTGGCGCGGTCATAGAAGATGCCGATGCCCGGCCGCTTCTTGTTGCCGCTCTTGCCGCTGCCCGTGTCCGAGCCGACCTGCACGCCGAACGTGATGTTGTTCGTCGTCGAGCCGCCCTTCTCGCGGGGGATCTTGAGCGTCATGGTGATCTGCTCGAAGGTCTCCCGCTCGTAGAACGAGATGGTCTTCGCATAGACGATCGGCTTGGCGAAGTTGCCGTCCGTGTTGGCGGTCCCGCTGAGCTTGAGCGCACCCTCTTCAATGAAGATGTTCACGCCGTTGGACTGGGTCGACGTCCAGGTCTTGCTGTTGAGGCGGACACCCTTGAAGCCGACGATCTTCTCTTCGAGGCCACGCCACTTCTTGACGGCCTTGATCTGCTTCTCGGCGTACTGCCGCCACTGCTGCCACTTGTGGCCGTCTTCGTCGGGTACGACGTCGAGCACGGCCTGGAACTTCCGGATGCACTCCTGGTAGTCCCCGAGCTGGAACTGGCAGTAGCCCGCAATGGCCAGGGCCGCCGGCTGCTCGCGCAGCGCGGAGTTGTTGAGGATCTTCTCGACCGCCGCGAGGGCTGCCGCGAAGCGCTGGCGTGACGGCAGGTGCTGCGCGCCGATGCGGACGAGGGACTCGCGGAGGCGGGCCTCGTAGCTGTTGCGATCGTCGCGACGCGCCGTCTCGGCCGCACGGTTGGCGAACGCGATGGCCCGCTCGAACGTCGCGGCACTGTTCTTGGGATCATCGCCGGTCGCCACGGCACTCGCGCCGAGGCGCAGGTACGTGAGACCCAGCCAGCCATCCAGCTCCGAGTAGCTCGGGGCGTTGCGCAGCGCGGCGTCAAGGGCCCGGATGGCCGAGGCGTCGTTCTGCTCCAGGCTCGCGATCATGCCGGCGAACATCTCCACGTAGGAGGAACGCGAGGCTTCGTTGCGTGCCTGCTCGAGGTACGTGCGCATCGCGCCTTCGTCCCCCGTCGCATAGGCCACCAGGGCGCGGCCCATCGAAGGCGAGACCGTCTCGTCCGGCGTGGGGCCGGAGGACGCGCCGAGGCCCAGGGCCTTCTCGCACGCGGCGAACGCGTTCATGGCCGCCGTCGTCTGGCCGAGTCGCAGGCACGTGAGGCCCAGGTCGTAGCACGCCATGGCGCGCAGGTCCTGGGCATCCGGGCTCGTGGCGACCGCCTCGAAGGCCGCGCGGGCATCCTGCAGATCCTGCGTGCCGCCCAAGGCGTAGAGCACGCACGCGCGCACGAGCGTCGCGTCCATGTTGCCCGGGTCGCGGCTGATCAACGACTCGGCCGTGCCGCGCGCGCGATCGAGATCGCCGGTGCGCAGCTGGGCGTAGGCGAGGCGGATGCGCCCCTCGTCGTTGGAAGCCTTGCGGTAGGCGCCGAGTGCCTGCTTGTGCTCGCCCAGGAAGCTGAGGGCGTCGCCCTCCCCGATCAGGGCTTCGGTGTTGCGACTGTCGCGCTCCAGCGCTGCGCGGAAGTAGCGCAGGGCCTCGGCCGGCAGCTGCATGCCGGAGAGGTGCAGCTGGCCGAGCCACGTACGTGCTTCGGCGCTGGTGGGCGCCGTACGCATGTACTCGGCCAGGGTGCGCAGGACGGCCTGCTCGTCGCGCAGGTCGCGGTAGGCGGCGAGCAACTCGAGCAGGGCCTCGGAGCGCTCGGCCGGACCACGGTTGGCGCGAATCTCGACCAAGGCGGCCTCGATCAGGGCCGCGGCGCGGCGGGAGCCTTCCTTCGACTCCTTGCCGGTGCGACCGATCGCGGCCATGTCCTTCGCCGCGCGGCGGAGCTTGTCGGGATCACGGTTCTCGGCCAAGGGCTTCGTGGAGTCCACGGCCTGGCGCGCGAGTGCTTCGTGATAGAGGTTCGCCACCGAGCGGCGCAGGTACCAGCCGTCGGGCTGATCCTTGGCGGCCTTCTCGGTCAGGTTCTTCGTGCGTGCCTTGACGACGTCGAGGTCGTCGAGCAGCGTCGAAGCCTTCTCCTCGAAGCCGATCAGGGCGCCCTTGACGCTGAGCTTCTCGAAGCCCTCGCCGGCGCCCTTGAGGATCCACTTGAGGCGCTCGTAGCCGGCGCTGCCCTCGTTGTGCCACTTGCCGCCGTCCATCTGCAGCGCGACGATGTAGATGTAGTACGGCTTGCCACCGTTGAGCACCCAGTCGTAGACGTCCTCCGGCTTGCGCTCGTAGTCGGCGAACGCGGCCTCGGGGATCTCGGCGATCCCGGCATCCTCGCCCCCACCCGAGACGGGCTTGGGGCCGCGCAGCACCTTGCGGAAGCCCGGCGCCGGACCGGGGATGGTCGGCGGCAGCGCGAAGTGCAGCGGAATCCACGGCGGCGACTCGAGGGTCACCGGGGGCAGCTCACGCGTATCGCTGTACGGACGGAAGATGTTGCGCGCGCCGGCGTGGTCGTACGCAGCGTGGGCGAAGGGGTCCCCCTGCTTCACGAGATCTTCTGCCGGTACGCGATCTTCGCGGCCTGGCTTGCCGGCACCCTTCTTCGGCCCCTCCGGCTGGCAGCCGAAGACGGTCACGACGAGGATGATGACGGACCACAGGAGAAGCGCCTTCTCCTTGCCCAGGCTCTTGTTGAGCATGGCCGTGAACGGCAGGGCCAACAGGCCCAGGAACACATAGCCGACGAACGTGCCGAAGGCACCCGCGAGGACGATCATTCGTCTTCCTCCACGTCGAGCCTGAGATCCGCGTCCGGACGGACAAGGACACTCGAAGCCGAAACGCTGAACTGCACGAGACCGTTGGCCGTCTTGCCGCCCCGGCGGCGAGCCTGGCCGGATCGGTCAGCAGATCGAGAAGTTGCTTCACGGCGGCCATCTCACCGGTGAGCGAGAAGCTGATCGGCCAGAGGCTGATGAAGTCACCGGGGTTGCCGGCCTCCACGTTGGCCGTGACGATGATCGTGTCGATCGACTCGACGCCCTGACGGACGGCGACGTCCGCGACACGGGCCGCGAGTGCGAGATTGAGCACGCGCGCGGGCAGCGTGGCGCGATCCACCGAGGCGATGTTGCCGAAGCCGAGCTGCTCGGCCTGCGGCTGGAACTCGACGTCCGCCCGGTTGGCCCGGATGCGGATCTCGCTCCACACATCGCTCAACAGACGGCTGAACGCCACGTTCGGGTCACCCGAGCGGAGCGTCTCACGGTGCTGGTCGACGAGACGCTTGAAGCGCCGGTACGCCTTCTCGGCGGCCACCTCGTCGCCGTCGAAGCGGGCCTTGAGGGCACTGGCGCTCTGCGCCTCGCTCTCGGGGGCCCCGCGCACGATGGCCGCCCGCAGGGCCTGCTCGGCGGCGACGGCGATCAGGTTCTTGCGGTCGCCACGGACCTGATCGAGGCGCGCGGCCCAGCCGCCCGTCGTCGAGCCCTCGGGGCCGACCAGGTCGTCCCGAAGTCCCTCCCCGCGACGGCGCAGGGTGGTGGCCTTCTGCGGGGAGGGCGCCTTCATCGCCTTCAGCTTGCGCTGGGCGGTGATGACGCGGCCCTTGGACACCTCGGGGTCGTCCGAAAGGATGTGTACGACGATCACGCCAACCAGGAACACGCCAAGTCCGATGAGGACCGGCGTCCAGAAGGTGCGATACCGTTGCCAGAGTTCGTCCACGACGCGCTCCTACCGGTTGTCCGCGGGCTTGGCCCGGGCCTTGAGCTTCTCGAGCAGCGCTTCGCGCTGCTTCTTCTTGACGGTCTCGATCTCGACGCGCGTCTGCACACCGTCGGGGCGGAAGCCGACGAAGAACGTCGGCTCCTCGGGGTCATCCAGGCCCACCTCGCGCAGGATGCTGGGCTCGCCCTTGTCATCGGCGGGCTCGAGGATGACGCCCGGGAAGAAGTCGATCTCGCACGTACCCGGGCGCCCCCCGCGGCCTTCGCGCGGCGGCTTGACGGTCTCG
>JARGNS010000061.1:0-6705 GCA_029213105.1 Planctomycetota bacterium | reverse complement strand
GACGACGAGACCGCGCTTGTTGCCCTGGCAGGCCGTGATGAACGCGCCGGCGATCTTCGAGGCGTTCTGGCCATGGGAGACCAGCCCCTTGAAACGCACCGAACACATCCGCAGGCGATAGCGGCTGCGCGTGGCGTTCACGTAGCCGCTGGCAAGGCGGCTCATCTTGGGCTTCCAGTACTCGAACGTGTGTGTCGGCTTGCTGACGTTGAGCGTCATCTCGTCGACGTAGATGTACGGCGTGACGTTCGACTCGACCTCGGCGAGTACCTCGCTGAGCAAGACGCCCGGCTGGTTGAGCTCCCCCAGGATGCGGTGCTTGACCTCGAAGTCCTGGGCGAAGGCCAGCGACTTGCGCAGGCGCTTGTCGGCTTCACCCGCCTTGCGCGTCTGGCCCTTCACTTTGCCTTCGGCCGACTTGAACTCGCCCGAAGCCGCGGCGCGGCCGTTGTAGAGCAGGAACAGGACGCCGACCATCACGGCGGCAGCCGCCACCGAGAAGATGCCCTTCGTGGCGAAGTCCCGCGCGCGCTTGATCGCGGCGGGCAGCACCGAGAGGCCCATCGCCTCGCTGGCGACGGCGTTCTGCGCCAGACCGACGGCCACACAGAACTCGTGCGGCGCGGCCTGCACGAGTTCCATCTCGTCGTCGCTGAGGCCTTCCATCTCGCAGATCTGGAAGGGGTCGAAGTGCTCGACGGGAACGTCGAGCGCCTGCTTCAGGTAGAGGTCGAGCCCCTTCAGGCTCGCCCCGCCCCCGGCGAGCAGGACGCGGTCGATCTTCAGGTCGGGCAGGCGCGTCTGGGCACGCGCGATCATGAGCGTCGACTGGATCGTCGAGGCCATCTGCCCCGCCACGCCCATGATGGCGTTGGCCACCTTCTCGGACGTGGGGTCGGGGTAGGTGGCCTGGCCCTTCGGGGTGACGTCACCCTTCGTGCGCTTCATCTTCTCGGCCTTGGCCGCCGAGGTGTTGAAGGCCTTCTCGATGGCCTCGGTGTAGGCTCGGCCGCCGGGCGTCGCGTTGCGGGCGAAGATCAACTCCCCCCCCTGCTGGACGGCGATGTCGATGTTCTCGGCGCCGACGTTCACGAGGAGCGCGGTCTCATCCTCCGTGTACGTGGCATTGGCCGCGAATGCGTTGAACAGCGCGACGCTGTTCGGCACGCCTTCGGCTAGCTTGAGTCCACCGGCGTCCAGGGCGCGCGTGATCTCGGTGAGATACGTGTTGCGCGCCAGCGCGACGAGGATGGTGTCATCGTCGCGGGTGCCCTCGGGATCCGGCAGGTTCAGCGCGCGGTAGTCCGCCGAGACGTCGCCGCCGGACTGCTGCCCGACTTCCTCGACCTCGAACTTCATGAGCGTGCGCAGGCGCCAGTCCGGCACCGGCGGAACCTGCGTGTAGCGGATGATGACGTCGCGCCCCGTGAGGCCCACCGTCGCACCCGCGCCCTTGATGCCGCGCGCCGCGAGTGCGCGGCCCGCCACGGGACGGGTGGATTCGTCCACGCGGTCCGCGAAGACGCGCGTGACGATGTAGCGCTCGCCCTTCCGACGCAGCTTGACCGCGCGGAGCGAGTGGCTTCCGATCGTGACGCCCAGACCGATGTTCGCCATGGGTGTTGTCCTCGTCTCTCTGTCGTTGTCTCTGGCGGCTACTACTTGGCTTGGGGCAGGGCGGGGATGGCTTCCCCGTGCTTGGCCTGCAGGTCGCCGTACTTCTCCTTGGCCCGCAACACGCGGCGACCGAAGGAGTCGTCCGACTCCAGATGCCCGAAGCGATCGATGATGGTGCGATAGAAGATCGCGGCCATCGGCTCGTAGCCCTTCACGTTGACCAGCAGCTCGGCGAGGCGCTCGAGGCGCGTCAGCTCGCGGCCGGCATTGTCGCTGTACCAGGCCGCGCGCGCTTCACTCGCCTGGGCGGTGATCTCGGCGACGCTGTTCTCGTGCTCCCCACTCGTGGCGCCACGCGCGGGATAGCGCTCCGCCATGCGCGCGGTCTGCTCGTCAAGCAGCACGAGCGTGTCGCGGGAGCCGAAGATGCGGAAATCGGCGAGGGCCTTGCGGTACCCGGCGATCTCCTTGCGCGCAGCACTGTCGGCCTTGTCGGCCGTGGAGCGCGCCTGATCGCGCACGCTCTCGATGTAGGGGTAGATCGCGACGATCTCGCGCAGGGCCTCGATGCCGCGCCCCGGCTGCTGCGTCACGAGCCGCTGGCCGTCGATCAGGGCTTCCTGCGCGGCCTTGAGCTGGACGTTGTAGTTCGTCACGACGTTGAAGCCCGCCGAGCCGCCCGCACTCCAGTGGCGCACGTCGAGCACGCCCGAGTCCACCGCGTCGTGCAGCGAGAGACTGTTGCTGGCCGCGTCGCCCTGGGGCACGAAGCTCACGAGCGTGCGGGGCTTGCCCGGCTCGGGGTTCGGGTTGCCGCAGAGCGTGCGGCGCACGCCGTCGAGGGTCTCCCCCGCCGCGGCCTGGATGCTGCCGGCCGTCGTGGTCACCACGCCCAGCGACACGCCGACGTGGGCGCGCAGCATGCGCGCACTCAAGCCGACCTTGCTGGCCTGGGCGCACTCGACCTGGGCCAGCAGGCCCTCGTCGGTCTCCATGCGGCTCCAGGTGATCTTCGCCGTGACCTTGTCGTCGCCGTGGGGGAAGTGCCCCTTCACGGTGAACGGCCCCGTGCCCGAGCCCTCGACCTCGTCGGCGCGGAAGCCGCTGAGGACCGTTCCGTCCTGGAGGACGGCGACCGGGCCCGCGCCAACGACGAGCACCGTCATGCCATTGACGATGTCGAGGCTGCCGGACGGATCGAGGAAGGCCTTGGGATCGCCGGGGCAGTCCACTTCGCGCGCCGGCTTGCCGGCGCCCGCTTCGCGCGTGACGCTGACATCGTCGAGCGTGGCGCTGCTCTCGGGGGCCAGACGCACGCCGAAGACCACGCTTTCGGCCCAGGCCGGCTGCGTGGCAACGACGTCGATGGCGCCGGAGCCGAGCGGCACCGTGCTGGTGAGGCGCGCGGCGCCCCCCGCCGTAGCGCCACTGCCCTCGTCGCCGGTCTCGCGCCAGTTGCGCCAGACCGCCACGAACGCCGCATCGCCGCGGGTCCGGACGTTGGCCTTCACGCGCAGGCCCTTGCCGCCGATGGCGGGGAACTCGTCGGCGTAGCTGACGAGCGCAGGCTGCGCGGTCTCGTCCTCACTCCCTCCCGTGTGCCGGATCGAGAGGGCGAGGCCCTTGCCGCGCTTGGCGGTGGAGATCTTGATCGGCGCCTCGTCGCGCTGGGCAGCCCAGAACACGTCGATGAGCTCGTCGTCTTCCATGTCGCCGTTGGCGATCAGGTTCGCGGCGCCGCCACCGGCGTCGGCCACCTCGATCGCCTCGTTGTCCATCTTGCAGCAGAGGAAGCCACCGGCGCCGATCAGGCCGAAGAGCAGCAGCAGCAGGACGAGGCCGCCCTTGCCGCCGCGGGCCTTCGACATGTCGATGTCGCCCATCATGCCCCAGCCATCGTCCTCGTCGAACTGCGACAGCTCGACCTCGATGTCCTTCATCGAGGGGTCCTTGAAGACGAAGCGGCTGTTGCCGATGCGAATGCGCGTGCCGTGGGTGAGCGTCGCCTCGGTCATCGGCTCGCCGTTGACCAGGGTGCCGTTCGTGGAGCCGAGGTCGCGCACCGTGTACCCGTTGAGGTCCTTGGTGACCTCGGCGTGGTGGCCGGAGGACATCCGGTCGCCCAGGGGAATCGTGTTCGAATCGCGCCGGCCCATCGTCACGCGCGGCGTGTCGAGCCAGACCTTCTCGCCCTTGTGGTCGCCGGCCACCCACTCCAGGTAGCAGACGCCCTTCTGGCCGGCGGCCTTGAGGCGCTCCTCCTCCTTCGGATCCTCGAAGGTGATCTCGGCGGTACCGATCGAGATCACGTCCCCCGAGCTCAGCACCTTCTTGTCGGTTGGGCGGCCGTTGACGCGCGTCTTGTTGGTCGCGCCCAGATCGCTCATTTCCCACGCCAGGCTGCCCCCGGAGGGAACGGACGTGATCCGACAGTGCTTGCGCGAGGCACCGCGCGTGTCGGGTAGCGGGATCTGGTTCTCGGGATCTCGGCCGATCCCTACGGCATCACCGGGCTTCAGCTCCAGGGTGTTGGAGCCTTCATCCGTCTTGACGATCAAGCGAGCCATGTCGATTGCTCTCCTTGCTGTCCTGCTGGCGACCGGGGTCTGCGCACCGGTGCGGTGTGCCTGGGGTCCGCAGGTCGTACTTCGGGACGCTTCCCGATGCACGAACATGCCCCAGACGACCCCCGGTGGGCCAGCGGGTCCGATCGTTCCGTACGCAATGCCCATTCCCCTTGCGAGGCCGAGCAGAGAAGTTCGGAAGATACTGATACGGAATGTGTTACGTCAACGGCGAAGTGTGGCGGAACCGCCACCTGGTCACGAAGTGACCAGGTCGTGTTTCCAGTCTTGGGCTTCCGGTAAGTCACTTTGCACATGCCGATAACGAAGTAACCAGCCTAGCGGCCGATCTTGGGGGGCTGTTCGGAGTCCAGGCCGTAGCGCTCGAGCTTCTTCCGCAGGCCCAACCGGCTGAGACCCAGCTCGGCCGCGGTGCGACTCTTGTTCCAGCCGTGGCGCAGCAGGGCCGAGCGGATGACGCGCCGCTCGAGGTCCTCGACCATGGCCTTCAAGCCCCCCTCCTCGACGGCGTCGGGGTCCGGAGGCCGGTAGGCCAGGATGCGCGAACTCAGGTGCTCGGGGGTGATGACGCCGCCGGCCTGGAGCGCCATCAGGCGCTGGACCTCGTTGCGCAGCTCGCGCACGTTGCCCGGCCACTCGTAGGCCACGAGCAGGTCCATCGCGGCGGGCTCCAGGCGGAACGCCTGGCCCGGGGCCGCCCCCTCCTCGAGGAAGTGGGCCACCAACAGGGGGATGTCCTCCTTGCGAGCGCGCAGGGGCGGCAACTCGATGATGACGCCGGCCACGCGGTAGTAGAGATCCTCGCGGAAGGCGCCCGAGCGCAGCATCTCCGAGAGGTCGCGGTTGGTCGCGGCGACGAGGCGGAAGTCGACCGACACGGTCTCCTTGCCGCCCAGGCGGCGGACCTCGGACTCCTCGAGCACACGCAGGAACTTCTTCTGCATGTCGAGGGACGTCTCGCCGATCTCGTCGAGGAACAACGTCCCCTCGTGGGCCTGCTCGAACAGCCCCGCGTGGTCGCGATTGGCTCCGGTGAATGCACCGCGCTCGTAGCCGAAGAACTCACTCTCCATGAGCGTGGCGGGAATGGCCCCGCAGTTCTCGCCAATGATGCGACCGCGACGACGCGGGCCATTGAAGTGGATCGCCCGTGCGATCAGCTCCTTGCCCGTGCCGGACTCCCCCACCACGAGCACGGGGATCGTCAGGTCCGTCACGCGATCGACGAGTCGCAGCACGCTGCGCATGGCAGGGCTGCGGCCGACGATCTGCTCGTAGCTGTACTTCAGCCCCAACTCGTCGGCTTGCTTGGCGAGGTCTTCACGGGCCCTACGCAGCGCATTCGTGCGAATTCGAAGGGCCTTGCGCAGGCGATCGTTGAGCCGCTCGATGCGGCGCGACTGGCGTACGGCTTCGCGTCGGCGCATGGCGATCTCGCGACGCTCACGCGCGTTGCGCAACGCGATCGACGCGAGGCTCGCGAAGCTCTCGAGCATGCGCACGTCCCATCCGTCGAACTGCCCCTTCTCGAAAGCGTTGTCGAGGTAGATCGCACCGAAGACACCATCGGCGGCGAGCACGGGCACGCACACGAGCGAGCGCAACTTCAGGTTGGCCACGCTGGCGTTGCCGTCGAAGCGGTCGTCCATCTGCATGTCCTCGGAGAGGACGCTGACACCGTCGGCGATCACGCGCGCCGCGACGCTGACACTGAACGATCCATCGGGGTCGGCCAGCTCGCGGTGATCGGGCAGACGCGCACGCCGGACGACGAAGTGATCCTCCTGCTTGAGCAGCAGGAAGCCGCGGCCTGCGTCGGTCAGTTCGATGGCGGCGTCGAGGATGCCCTCGAGCAGTTGATCCTCGTCGCGCAGCGCGTTGATCTTCTCGTTGAGCTCCATCAGGTGGCGCAGGGCCCGGATCTCGCGGTGCCGCCCGGCGACCGCGGTGGCGCGCGCCTTCGGCTGGCGCATCGCCCGCGCCAGCAGCGTCTCGAGGCCCGCCTCGTCCAGGCTCTCGCTGCCGTCGCCATCGGGGAAGTAGGCCGTGATCTTGGTCTCACCGAGCTCGACGGCATCGCCGGCCTCGAGGCGGTCGTCGAGGATCGGACTGCCGTTGAGGAAGGTGCCATTGCGCGAGCCGAGGTCGGTCACGCGCCAGCCGTCGGCACCGGCGTAGACGCGGCAGTGGCGGCGGCTCAAGGTGCGGTCATCGACGGGGATCTCGGCGGCCGGGTCACGTCCGATCGTGACCGACCCGTCGACCATGTCGTAGACACGCTCTTCCTGACCGGGGCTCTTGACGAACAGGCGAAGGGGTCCATGCATGACCATGCTTCCGCAAATCGTAGGCCGCACGAGAGGCGCCCCCCCAGGGATGGCGGGGCGTGGGAATCGGCGCGCCCGGTGGGGGCCCGCGCAGCCCTAGGCGAGGGCCACGGCCGCGGCGGCGACCGCGGCGGTCTCCACACGCAGGGCCGGGGCGCCGAGGCGCGCGCCCGCGG
>JARGNS010000060.1:3512-12305 GCA_029213105.1 Planctomycetota bacterium | reverse complement strand
TCCTCGCTCATGACGTGGTCCGCGTGCACGAGGATCACGGGCAGGCCCTGCTTGCGAACGACGTCGGTCGCCACCGAGCCCATCAGGATGCGCCCGAGGCCGGTACGACCGTGGGTGCCCATGACGACCACGTCACAGCCGAGGCGCCGGGTCTCGTCCTCGATCACGCCCGCCACGTTGACCCCGTGCACCAGATGGAACTCCGTGTGGACACCGCGGGCCTTCGCGTCCGCGGGCACGAGACGATGCAGCCGCGCCATCGCCTTCTCCTCGCCCACCTTGGTCTCCTCCGGCGTGGGCACGTAGCCCTGCACGTAAGGCCCGTAGAGCGGGTTGCCCAGGAACGGCGGCTCGCAGATGTGCACGAGGTGCACGCGTCCCCCATCACCCACCAGGCGGTAGGCGACCGCAACGCCGCCATCGCCGATGTCGGACAGGTCTGTCGGGCAGAGGACGGAAGCGAAGGGCACCTTCAGTGCCATGCCAGCAGACGCATCAGTCGCGTTCATCACAATCCTCCTAGGCGCTGAGCGCCGCCAGGATCTCCATGGTGCTGAGCAGCCCCACGTAGCGCCCGTCTTCCTGGACGAGCACGCGGTGCACCTTGTGGTCCAGCATCGCCTGGGCCACGTCCTTGAGACTGGCCGCGACATCGACGCTGTAGACCTCTCCGGTCATCAGGTCGCCGGCCGTCTCCTCGGCCTCGTTGGGCACGCTGAACGACTCGAAGTCGTCGTCGAGCATCTCCTCCGAGGAGAGATGGAAGAAGCCGGCACTGCGACGCGGACGCGCGTCGCTGTTCTCGGCGTAGCGGGCGACCAGGTCCTTCAACGACAGGATGCCGATGATATGACCCGCCTCGTCCGTGACGGGCGCGCCGCTGATGCGGTGCTCGCTGAGGGTGCGCTCGACGTCCGAGAGCGGGCTGGCGTAGCTGACGGTCACGACATCCGTCCGCATCAGGTCGCGGGCCGTAACCAAGCCCCAACGGCTCGCGCCGGCGGCGGGGGTCTCGGTGGAACTCATCTGGATCTCCCTGGGGTGGTCCACGATTGGACTCATCCCGCCCCCTAGCAGCCGGCGTGCCGCGCGAGATTCCCCGACCAGGGGCCACGATTGGCGCCTACGGCGCCCCTCACCGGCGAAAGGGTGGGCGAAAACACGCACCTTCTGCGTACTATCGCGCGCATCGAAGTCTGGAAGGCGCGAGTTGCGGGACTCTCCGCATGGCATGGCGATTGCCATGCGCGGGGTAGGGGCAGCGGCCCTGCCCGCTGGAGGATCCGATGAGTGCCAATCTTCTCCTGGTCGAAGACGACCCCCTCATTCGCCGTGCCCTGAGTCAGCGCATGCGCAAGGCCGGCTACCGCCTGCGCGAGGTCGGGGACGTGAAGGCGGCCGCCGAGGCCCTACGCAACGAGGACTTCGACGCCGTGCTCGTGGACTTCCGCCTGCCGGACGGCACGGGTTTCGAGGTCATGCAGGCCGTCGAGGAGCGCCAGCAGGGCACGCCCTGCCTGATGCTCACCGCCCATGGCTCCGTCGAGCATGCGGTCGAGGCCATGAGCCGCGGGGCGTTCACCTACCTGCGCAAGCCGGTCGACGCCGACGAGCTCGACGTCCAGCTCGCGAAGGCCCTCGAGACCGCCAAGCTACGCCAGGAGAACCAACGCCTGCGCCGCCTGCGGGCCCCCACCCAGGGTGCGGCCGCGTTCCTCGGTGTCTCCGCGGCAGCCGAGCAGGTGCGCGCGACCATCCGTCAGGTCGCAGCCTCGCCGGCACGATCCATCCTCCTCCAGGGCGAGAGCGGGACAGGCAAGGGCCTGGTGGCGCGCGCGATCCACGAGGCCAGCGATCGCGCCGATCGCGCCTTCGTCCCCATCACCTGCAGCGCGGTCCCGGACAACCTGCTCGAGTCCGAGCTCTTCGGCCACGAGCCCGGGGCGTTCACCGACGCGCGCAAGCGGAAGATGGGCCTGCTCGAAGCCGCCGACGGCGGCACGCTGTTCCTTGACGAGATCGGCGACATGCCCGCAGGCCTGCAGGCCAAGCTGCTGGGTGTCCTCGAGGAGCGTCGCTTCCGTCGCGTCGGCGGCCTCAAGGAGATCGAGGTCGACGTACGGGTGGTCTCGGCGACCCACCGCAACCTCGAGGCCATGGTCAAGGAGGGCCAGTTCCGGGCGGACCTGCTCTACCGCCTGCGCGTGATCCCGATCCACATCCCGCCCCTGCGCGAGCGTCCGGACGACATCCCCATCCTGGCCCAGCACTTTGTCTCCGAGCTGGCGGCCGGCTGGGGCCGCCCGACCATGGGGATCACCGAAGACGCCAAGACGGCCCTGCAGGCACGCGCCTGGCCGGGCAACGTCCGCGAGCTGCGCAACGCGCTCGAGCGCGCGGTCATCCTCGCCACCGGCGGGGAAGTCGACGCCAAGGCCGTGGGTGCCGAGGAGCCGGGCAGCGAGGGCCAATCCCTGGTCCTGCCGGCACAAGGCCTGAATGTCGAGACCGTGATGGATGACCTCGTGCGCACGGCCCTGGACCGCAGCAGCGGGAACCAGTCCGCCGCGGCACGCCTCCTCGGCATGTCCCGCGACCAGGTGCGCTACCGCATGCAGAAGATGGGCCTCCTGCGTCGCAACGGAGCCGAGGTCAGCGAAGTCCGATGACGGAGTCACTCCAGGACACGCGCCCGATTCGCGGGATCACCGCCGTACGCCTCGGGCTGGGCCTCGGGGAGGCCGAGCACGTGCTCCTGCGCTCCGAGGCGCACAAGCTGATGCCGCACGTGCCCGCCTGGGTGGACGCGTTCTACACGCGCTTGCTCATCGACCCGATCGCGATGCGCATCCTCGAGGACGACGCCAGCGTGGTGCGCCTCAAGCGCAGCCTGCACTCGTGGTTCCACGAGATGCTCACGCTGCCCTGGGACGCGACCTACGAGCGAGCACGCGCACGCGTCGGGGAGGCCCACGTCCGCATCCACATGCCGACGGATCTGATGGTCACCGCCATGAGCGGCCTGCGGTGCGACGCCAACGCCACGATCCGGAGGCTCTATCCGGATCACAGCGATCACGCCCATCATCTCGCCGACGTCTTCTCGCGCGCACTCGACATGGAGCTCACGCTCATGCTGCTGGCCTTCCGACGCCACGAGCGGGCGCTCTCCCGGCGCAAGGACCGCATGGTCTACGCCGAGCGCGCCGCGCGCCGCCTGGCGCACACGCTCCACGACCGGGTGGATGCCGCGCTCTGCTACGCGACCCTGGCGGACACCGAGGACGACCGCCGACGGGAGTGGCTCGGCCGGCTGCAGGACATCCTGCGCGGGCTCGCGCGCGTGGATCAACGCGTCCGTGTGCATGCCAAGGTCCATGGCGTGGCCCCGGCCGATCTCTGCCGACTCGCCCTCGCGGACGTGAGCGCGGACGCCGATACCACGATCGCGTACCGCGTCGAGCCGCCGGACCTGGCCGTGCATCTCAACGCCCGCGCCGCGCAGCTGGCCATCGAGGAGCTGGCCCAGAACGGCGCCGAGCATGCGGCGGGGGGCACGATCGACATCACGTGCCGCCCGACACCGGAGGGCGGCGTCAGCATCGAGGTCACGGACGACGGCCCCGGCTGGGGTAGGACGATTCAGGACTTCAGCGACATCTACCGCGAGGGGAGCGGCCTCGGCCTGTCCTTCTGCGAGCTGGTGGCCGAGCTCCACGACGGGCACATCGAGTTGTTCACCACCGCCCAGGGCGGCGCCGGTGTGCGCCTGCAGCTCGCACCGCGGCCTCGGGATCGCGTGGAGCAAGGCGCATGAAGATCGCCGTCCTCGTACCGGACCCCCTGCTGTCGCGGGCCCTCGTCGATCTCCTGCGCACCCACGGGCATGAGGTCCACCGCTTCCCGTCGACCGCGGAGGGCTGCCGCCTGCGGATCGTCACGGGCGAACGCGCGCCGGCGCCGCCCGGGTGCGCGACGCTCGAACTCAAGCGCGCCGCACGCCTGGCCGACGACACCGCACCCGGAGACGCCCTCCGCCTGGCGCTCGACGAGGCGGGCAGCACCGCATGGAACGCACCGCTCGACACGCGCCTGCTCACCGAAGTCCTGGAAGGCGATGCCCACGACGCGACCTCCACGACCGCCCCCGTGTTGGCCCCCGACCTCGGCTCCGCGCCACATCCGTGGATTGTCACCGACTCGACCGTGCGGACCGTCCAGAGGGCCAACGCCGAGGCGCTGGCCCTGCTGCGCCTCGGGCCGGACGCGCGCAACACGCCGGTCGATGGCCTGCCCTTCGGACCGCGCCTGCGAGACGCCCTGCGCGAAGAGAGCGAGGGCCTGCGCACGACCCAGATCGCGGGCCGCAACCACCAGGCGGCCTGGTGGACCGCGGCCCAGGGCCATCGCATCGTGTGCTTCCTGCCCACGCTGGGGCACAGCCACCACGCCGACCGCAACGTGCGCGCCCTTGCCGACCTCGGCAAGACGGCCGCGACCCTCGCCCATGAGATCCGCAACCCCGTGGCGTCCCTCGCCGGGGCCCTGGAGCTGCTCGGGGACGAAACGGAGGCAGCCGAGCGCGCCGAGATCCTCGGCATGGCCCACGCACGCCTCAAGCAGCTCTCGCGCCTCCTCGAGAAGACCCTCACGCTCGCGCGCCCCATCAACGGCTCGCGGGAGCCCGTCGAGCTGCAGGCCGTGATCGCCTCGGCCGTGTCCACCATGCGCCTCGACCCGCAGTTCGAGCGCGTGAGCATCTCCGTCGACGCGCCGGCCGAGAGGATCTACGCCAATGCCTACGAGGGCCCGCTGCTGCAGGCCTTGCTGAACCTGCTGCTCAACGCGGCCCAGGCGCAGTCGGGGGACGGCGCCGTCCATCTGGCCCTGGAAGTGGACCGCGGACGTGCCCTGCTTCGCATCCACGACGAGGGGCCGGGCATCCCGTCCGAGAATCGTGACCAGGTCTTCGAGCCGTTCTACACGACTCGCATGGACGGGACGGGGCTCGGCCTCGCCGAAGTTCGCCGCACGCTGGAGGCCTTCGACGCCGAGATCGAGATCCTGGATGTCGAGCAGGGCGCATGCTTCCAGCTCGAGTTGCCGCTGGCGCGGCCGGACGCGTGATCGTCGACACCCACATCGTGAGCGTCCATCAGGAGACGCCCATCGATCGTACCTTCCAGTTGGCCATCCCGTCCGAGGCCCACACGGCGTTCCAATTCACCCCCGGGCAGTTCGTCGTGGTGCACGACCCTCGCGAAGCGAAGCCGCGCCGCCGCGCGTACTCCATCTCGTCGCCGCCGTCGACGGCGCCGTTCCTCGAACTGACGGTGCGCGACATGGGCACGTTCGGACACGCCTTCTACGGCTTGCCTGCCGGCACAGCGCTGGCCATGCGAGCCCCCGCCGGCCGCTTCGTCCTGCAGGAAGCCCCCGGCGAGCGCGTGCTCATGGTGGCCGGCGGCTCCGGCGTGACGCCCTTTCGGGCCTTCGTCGGCGACATGCAGGCGCGCCGCGCGACCACGCCCGCGACGCTGCTGCAGACCGCCCAACAAGCCGAGGAGCTCGTCTTCCACGAGCGCTTCACCGCGTGGGCCCACACGCACGCGCCGTTCACCTACGTGCCGACCGTGACGCGCGCCGCCCCCGAGCACCCGTGGGCCGGCCGACGGGGCCGCATCGACGCGGCGCTCCTGCACGCACACCTGGGCGCACCCGAACGCACGCGCTTCTACGCGTGCGGACCGGCGCCGTTCGTGCAGGCCATGCTGGCCCTCGCCGAGGAGGCGGGCATTCCCGCCGACCGCCGCCACAAGGAACAGTGGGGCTAGCCCGGCGAGTGCCTGAACACAGGTTGCATCGCGCAGTCCTCGCTGGTCTTCGCACCCGCGCTCTTCACCCAGGCTCGTCCGAGGGGGGCTCGGCCCCGCCTCCTCGCCTCGGCTTCGACCTCGGGCGCGAATCCGTCGCGAGGACACCCTGTCGCCGCAAGGGGGGGCGGCCGTCGCACGCCGAGCCCGGCCGAATCGCCATCCGGGCCCCGGACGACGCGCGCTTCACGCACCAACCGGGCTAGGCGCTACGACGCCGGGAGGTCACGGGCCTCGACCTCCCCCACCACGTCCTCGGCTCGCAGCCGGCCCAACCCGTGGCGCAAGGCGCCCTCGAGGGTCGGGTGTCGAAACGGGTAGTCCCACGCCGCAAGACGGGCGGGAACGACGCGCGTGCTCGCAAGCAGCGTCTGCTCGGCCATCTCGCCGAACATCCACTTCAGCAGGAACGGCGGCAGTGGCAGCAGGGTCGGGCGCCGCAGCACGCGCCCCAGCCCCGCCGTGAAGGCACGGTTCGTGACCGCCTCCGGCGCGACCGCGTTGAACGCCCCCACGTAGCGCGGATCCATGATCGCCTCGTGCAGCACACCGATGGCATCGTCGTGCGCGATCCAGCTCATCCACCGGCCGCCACGACCGATCGGACCGCCCAGCCCCAAGGAGAACGGCGTGCGCAGCTTGGCCAGGGCGCCGCCCGCGGGCGTCAGCACGACCCCGAAGCGTGCCAGGGCCACGCGCGCGCCGTGGGCCTCGGCCTCCTGGGCCGCGACCTCCCAGTCGCGGCAGACCTCGGCAAGGAAGCCCGTGCCCGGCGTGGCAGACTCGTCGAGGGACTCGTCGCCGCGGTCGCCGTACCAGCCGACGGCAGACGCCACGACCACCGTGCGCGGCGGCGTCGGCATGCGACCGAGGCTCGCCATCAGGGCGCGCGTCCCCTCCACGCGACTGGCCCGGATGGCGGCCCGTCGCGTCCGCGTCCAGCGGCCCGCGCCGATGTTCTCGCCCGCCAGATGCACGAGCGCGTCAAACGGCGCCAGGGTGCCCGGGTCCACGAGGCCTGCGGCAGGATCCCAGTGGATCTCGTCCGGCGTGCGGGCCGGTCGCCGCACGAGGCGCACCACGCGATGGCCACCCGTCGTCAGCAGCGCGGCGAGCGCCGAGCCCACGAGGCCGCCGGCCCCGCTGATCGCAACCGTCTGGCGCGGCGCGGCCCCATGGCGCGCGTGCACGGCCAGGTCGCCGCGCGTCACAGCATGGCGGAAGCGAAACTGCGCGCGCAGCTTCGCGCGCACCGAAGCGCCTCCGAGGAGGGCTCCGACGGGCCCCAGGGGCAGCTTGTAGATCACATCGTCGCGCAGGCGGCAGGTCTCCCCCTCGGGCAGGAAGCGGTGGGTGTGCTCCCAGCGTGCGAAGGGGCCGGAGCGCTGCACATCCTGGAAGGACTCATTCGGGCGGTAGTCCCCGTGCTCGGCGACCCAGCGCAGCCGCAGCGGGCCCATGCGCAGCCGCAGGACGACTTCGGCACCGTCCTCGATGCCGCCTGTCGCGGACTCCACGGAGACCGACTCCCAGGGCGGGATCAGACGCGGGAGGGCCCCCGGGCGGGCATGCCACGCAAAGGCGCTCGCGGCATCGACCGGCAGCTGCCCCTCGTGGATGAAACGCCGCATGGCCACCGCCCTACTTCCCCAACAGGCCCTTGAGGCGGTTGGTCACGTCCTTCTTCGCGTTGTCGAGGTGCTTGCGGGCCTCACTCTCGACCGCGCCCTTCAGGGAGCCGAGCTTGCCGCCCAATGCCCCCTGGATCATCGCGGGCAGTTGCCCACTCGACGTCGCGCGCTGCAGGATCTCCTGCACGACGATGCTGCTGAGTTCGGACAGCAGCACCCCCTTCTCGGTGTCGCTGCCGACATCGGTCAGCTCGATGCGCTCGAGGGGCAGGTCGAGGGCCCCCAGCTTCAGCTCGGGCACCGGCACCACCGACACGACCACATCGGTGATCACGAGCTTCTTGATGACGAAGCGCTTGCCCTCGCCCTCGGTGGACGCATCCGACTTCCCGAAGCGATCCAGGTTGTCGAGGATCGTGCCGTAGTTCGACCCCTGGGCGTTCTGGATGAGCCCGAGTCGGATCCCATCGAGGGTGAACTCGGGCACCTCGACCTTCTCGTCCGCCAGCGTCGCCGCCGCCACCTCGATGCCGCCGCTGCGCAGCCTCAAGAACGGCGCATCGCCATACCCCTTCGGGTTGGCCACCTTCAGGCCCTCCATACGGAAGGTCCCGCGCAGCAGGCCCACGTGACAGCTGTCCACCGTCGTGGAGACGCCGAGGGCCTCCGTGGCGGCCGTCTCGATGGCCGACTGGGCAATGCCGTCGATGAAGAACCCGACGACGAGGAGAACCAGTACGAGCAGGACGACGAGGCCGCCGAGGATCTTGAGGAGCTTCATGGCCGTGAGCGTACGCGGGATGCGGCGGTGCGACGACGTCGCTACACTCCGTTGCGGATGAGCCCGACACCCCGATCCCCGAGCAGCCGCGCCCGACGCACGGCCTGGCTCGTCCTGCCCGGGCTCCGGCTCCCTGCCGCGCTGGCTGTCGGCTGCGGGGACCAGGCGGCGGACGCCCCGACGCCGTCGGGGCCTCCCCAGGCGAGCGCGACCTATGTCGGTGCAGCGGTCTGCAAGACCTGCCACGAGGACGCCCACGCCAGCTACGCCCAGACGTCCCACAGCCGCGCCCTGCGCCCGGTCGACCTCGCCGAGCAGCCCCTGCCTCACGAGTTCACGCACGCGCCTTCCGGCCTCACGTACCGCATCTACGAGTCGGGCGGGGCGCTCCACAAACTCGCGGCGGGCCGGGCTTTCGGACAGCATGCGGGAAAGGTCGGGCTCACGGAAGAGATTGCCGAAGTAGTGGTCCGGGTAGCTCGTCACCCAGCAGTCGCACTGGGCCTCG
>JARGNS010000060.1:0-3502 GCA_029213105.1 Planctomycetota bacterium | reverse complement strand
CCTCCTGCTGGAGAACCGCAAGGACGTCGCGGTGCTTGCCGATCACCCGGCGCGCTACACCATCGGCTCCGGCTCGAGCAGCTTGAGCTACGCCGCGGAGATCGACGGCTTCCTCGTCGAGGCGCCGGCGACCTGGTACCGCGGTCCCCAGGCCTGGGGCATGTCGCCCGGCTACGACACCGCACAGCACCACGGCTTCGCTCGCCCGCTGGATCTACGCTGCCTGCACTGCCACGTCGGCCGCACCGAGGGGCTGGAGGGCAGCGGCCAGCGCATCCGGGTGCACGAGGAGGCCATCGGCTGCGAGCGCTGCCACGGCCCGGGCGCGGCCCCCGGCGCGGCGCGGGAGGCCGAGCCGACCTTCGAGGGCATGGACCCGACCATCGTGCAGCCGGCCAACCTCGAACGTGACCTGCAGATGGACGTCTGTGCCCAATGCCATCTCGACCACACGCTCACGGTGCCGGTGCATGGCACGCACATCGAGGACTGGCGTCCGGGCCTGCGCCTCGAGGACTTCCGCATCACGTACCGCCTGAAGGACGACCGCGACCAGATGACGGTCGTCGGGCACGTGGACCAGCTCACGCGCAGCCGCTGCTACGTCGCGTCGGGCACGATGACCTGCCTCTCATGCCACGACCCCCACGACCCGCCGGCCCCCGAGAACCGCAAGGCCTACTTCCGCGCCAAGTGCATGGCCTGCCACGACGAGAGCAACGCGTGCCGCATGGCGCCCGAGGACCGCCAGAGCGCCCCCCACGGAGACGACTGCGCCGCGTGCCACATGCCGCGCGGTGACACGGAGATTCCCCACTTCGCGTTCAGCGACCACCGCATCGCGATCCACCGCCCGGCGGATCGTCCGCCCCCCCCGCCCTCGAAGTCCGAACTCGTGCTGGAGCCCGCCGGGCGCGCGCCCGCGCTCGCCCCGGCGGCACGCGACCGCCACCTGGCCTTCGCCTACCTGCTGCTGTCCATCCGCCGGCCGGAGGACCTGACGCAGGCGGCCATCTCGCCTGAGGACTACCGCACCTGCCTCACGCGGGCGCGGCACCTGCTCGAGCGCGCTCACGCCGGCGGGGAGACGGACCCGGCCGTGCTCGGGGCGCTGGCCTTCCTCCTGCGCGAGGACGACCTCCCCCGCGCCCTGGCGCTGGCGCGCCAGGCGGAGGCCGCTCCCGAGACGGTGACGCCCGACATGCGCTGCTCGATCCTGCAGGCCCTGACGACGTCCCTGGCCGCGGCCAAGCGCTACCGGGAGGCCCTGCCCTACTTCGAGGAACTCACGCGCCTGCGCCGCGATGCCGCGGACTGGGGCCTGCGTGCGCAGGTCTTCCAGGCCCTGGGCGAGCGCCATGGCGCGGTCGTGTCGGCGGAGGAGGCCGTTCGCATCGCAGGCCACGACCCCTACATCCAGGAGTTCGCCGCCTCGATCCATGCCTGGGCGGGCGACATGACAAGCGCCATGCGCCACCGCAGGATTGCCGCCCAACTTCGACGCGTGCGCGCGCGCTGACACCCGCCGTAGAATCCGCCGGTGTCTCTCGCCTTCCTCATCTCCGTGACCGTGTGGTTTGGCGGCGCCGACGGCGACCCGCAGGTCGCCGTGCAGGAGGTCTTCCGGGACTACGACTACCAGCGTTCGATGATCCCCGAGCCCAAGGAGGGCGCGGCCCCGGAGCGCTGGTCCCGCGAGGCCTGGCACGAGCAGATGGAGCGCAATGACCCGCGCTACCGGCGCCTGCCCGACGACCGTGCCGCACGGGAACGGCGGCGCCGCGAGCAGCAGCGCCGCACCTCCAGCGGCGGCGGCGGAGGAGGACTGGCCTCCCTGCTCGAGCTCATCGTGTACGTCGCCATCGGCGTCGCCTTGCTCACGGTCCTGGTCTCCGTCGTGCGGGGGTGGGGTGGTCGCGAAGCCACGATCAAGCCACGGGTCCAGCCAGGAACACAAGTGCCCGCCGCGGCCCTCGATGCGCCCCGCTCCGAGGCGGAACGCCTCGCGGCCGAAGGCCGCTACGACGAAGCGGTCCACATCCTGCTGCTGAAGACCATCGAGGCCCTGGTCGCGACGCAGCCCGGGGGGGTGCCGGCCGCGTGGACGAGTCGCGAGATCCAGGGAGGGGCTCCGATGCCCGCCGCCGCCCGGACGCCGTTCGGGGCGCTGGTCGACACGGTCGAGCACAGCCTGTTCGGCGGACTCCTTGTGGACAGGCGCGCCTGGGAAGCCTGCTTGGCGCGCTTCCACGAGTTCGAGCGGGTCTACCGCACGGCCCGCCCATGAGTGCGCCCGCGTTCAAGCGAAGCACGGTCATCGCCCTGGCCATCGTCTGCACGATCTCCCTCGTGGGGCTCGGACTCCTGGGCGTGTTCGGCCCCGACCTCGTGCCCACGCGCTCCGGCGAGGCCGACGTCTACAGCATGTCGGGTGTCGGCCACGGCGCACTCGTGGACGTCCTCCACGAGCTCGGACGACCGACGACCATCCACCGCAATCCCGAGGAGCTGCCACTCGAGGGCGAGGGGGTCCTGCTGGTGTTGGAGCCACACCACCACCTCTGCGAGGGCGGCTTGGATCGACCGGGTCTCGCCGAGTTGCTAGCCAACGTCCCGGCGGCCCTGATCGCCCTGCCCAAGTGGCAGGTGCGCACCAACGAGGAACGGCCGCCGTGGGTCACGGCCCTCGCGCCCCTGCCCGAGGACGAGGTGCTCGCCCCCCTCGTCGCACTGGGGCTGCCCGCCACCGTCCTGCGCTATCAGGTCCGCCGCGAACAGGCGCTGTCGACGGACGAGTTCTCGATGCCGCCGCGATACCCCAGCAGCTACCGCCAGTACGTGCGCTCCGCAGCGCTGGAGCCCCTCCTGGCCGACGCGCGCGGGATCGTCCTCGGCCGCACCGAGGTGGAGGGCACGACCGTGTACGTGCTCGCGGATCCGGACTTCCTCGCCAATCACGGCCTGCACCGCGGGGCGAACGCCACGATGGTCGTACGGTGGCTCGACGACTTGCGCGGCGAGGGGCCGATTGCCTTCGACGAGACCCTGCATGGCTTCCCCCCCAGGGAGGAGAGCATGCTCCGGGAGCTGTTTCGCTTCCCCCTCGTGCTCGCCCTCCTGCACGCGATCGCCATCGTGCTGCTGGTGATGTGGGCCGGACTCGGGCGCTTCGGCGACTCGCCGCCGCCCGACAGCGGCATCGAGCCCGGCAGCGGCTTCCTGATCCGGCACACGGCCTGGCTGCTGCGCTTCGGCCGGCACACCGAAACGGCCCTACGACGCTACATCGAGGATGTGGCGCGCGAGGTCGCCGGTCGGTTCCACCTCTCGTCGGGCCTCTCGCGCGCAGCACGCGACGCACGTCTCGACGAACTCGGCTCCACACGCCAGACCGGCGTCGCATGGACCACCCTCAAGCAACAAGCGCTCGACGCGGCCTCGGCCCGCGGCCCCCGCCGCGAGACCGAGGCCCTGCGAGCCGCTCACGCCCTCTACCAATGGA
>JARGNS010000059.1:2208-12472 GCA_029213105.1 Planctomycetota bacterium | reverse complement strand
CTCTGCCATGCGGATGTTGTTCTCTGAGATGTCGACTGCGACGACCTTCGCGCGAGGAGCGATGACATCGGCGAGGACGTGGGCGTCCTTTCCGGCGCCGCACCCCACAACGAGAATGGAGCGCGCTTCGTTGTGGATCGCTTGGCGATAGAACTCGTGTACGGCGTCCACCCGCGGATTGCCGCCCGCGAGGTCACGAAGGAAGGTCGGCGAGAAGCCGTCGTAGAATTCCTCGATGTCTTGCTGACTCACGGCGGTGCGTCCTTGGCCTCTCGCTAGAAGATACACGTGGTCCGGGTGGGCCGGAGGCCTCTCTTCGCCGTGCAACGGGCCTCGAGAAACGAGCGAGTCACGGCTCGGTCGGCGAGGGGAGTCCCGCTAGCCGACACCCTGGCTTCCGACCGCACCACGCATTCGTCGCCACAGCGTTTCGAGATCCTCTCGGGCGACAATTGCGTACACGAACGCCGCTGCGACCGACGCGAAGACGATCTCCACGCCGACCGGTGCCGAGAGGGACTCGAGTGCACTGCGGCTCGCGAAGAGGACGCAGGCCATGCAAGCGGATCCCAGGATCACGCGGGCGCCACGGCGAAGGAGGGCGGAGGCTCGGAGCTCGAGTCTGCGTGCGATCAACAGGACGATCCACGGGGTCATCGCGATCCAGATTCCGAGCATGACAAAGGCCGTCGTCTCGATGCCTGCACCAAGGTGTCCCAGGAGGATCATCGAGGGAAGCGTCAACGCAATTCTCCCGGCGTTGATGGCCAGGTCCCAGTGAGCGAGATTCAACGCGTTGAGCAGTGCTGGCATCGCGACGAGTGAGGTCCGAAGAAAGGACACTGCAGCGAAGACCTGGAACACAAGGATGGCCGGACGCCACTGGGTTCCGAAGACCCACGGCACCACGGGGTCGGCGAGTCCGATCACGAGGACATACGCAGGGAACATCACGGTGGCGAACTCCACCGTCGCGTTTGTGTAGCCGCGTCGTAGTCGTTCCTTGTCGCCCTGGATGCGGCTGAAGGCTGGGAACAGGGCTTCGCTGATCCGTCGGTACACGAGTACGAACGGGGCTTTGCTGCGCTCAAACGAGAAGTAGTAGTAGCCCAGCGCGGTCTTCGACCAATACCGGCTCATGATCAGGTAGTCGCAGTTGTCACTGACATAGCGCAGGAGTGATGCGCCCATTTGAGAGAGACCGAATAGACGCATCTCACGAAACGCCTTCCAGCTCCACAGAAGCCGGGGGCGGAAGCCGGACTGAATCATGGACAGGCTCGCCCCCACGCCGGCCAGGATCACGGGGGGCACCACCATGGCGTACGAGCCCGCTCCCCCGAGCGCCAGCGCGATCGCCGCCGCGCCGGCGGCCGACTCGCTCACGACCCGGATACGAGTGATCTCGCGGAAGCGCATCTCTCTCTGCAGGAGTGATCCCGGGACCGATCCCGTCGCGCTGAACACAAGCCCCACGCTGAGCAATCCGAGTAGCGGCGTGACATCGCTTGAGCCGAAGTAGGACGAGGCGAAAGGCGCACACAGGAGAATGATGGGCACGGTCAGGAGGGCAGGAACGAGCGTCGACAGGAATGCGGTGTTCGTGAGGGACGTCGTCAGCGAGGGTTGGCGGACGAGAGCCTGCGCAAACCCCGCAGCTGTCAGGACGTGAAACAGGCCCATGGCGGCCAGCGCCATTCCGCCGACTGCGACCTCCGCTGGGGTCAGGCAGCGCGCTACGATCACGAGAACGAGGAGGCGGACGAGCTGGGAAGCTGCGGTGCCACCAAGGCTCCACAGCGCGCCGCGAGCCGTGTCCCTGCCGAGCGACGTCATGCGTGTCCCATGTCCTGATTTGCCGAGCGCAGCGGCATCGTAGCGGTCGCCTAGTCGAACGCGCACGATTCCAGGGGGGCGGGCGAGTCATCTACGAACTCGTTGAGGTGTGCCTTCGTCGTGCGAGCTTGCGGCTGGGAGGGGGACGCGCGGAATGCTCATGCCCCGTGCAGGGGCGCAGAGGGCGGGCACTCGAAGTCGATCCAGGCCGCAGGGGCGAAGTCCCAGCCCGCATCGCGTTGGGCGCGGGGGACCACGCCGGACTCGAATATCCGGATGATGCTCTCCAAGTCGGGGTTGGCGAAGTCACTGCGACGTGAGACATGCAGCGAAGTCCCGAGCGACTCGTCGATGGTCTTCAGGCGGAGGCCCTCGTGCATGAGTCGTGTCAACATGGACTCGAGTTTGAGCCAGGGCGGCCTACGTTGGATGACACGCAGTATGCGCCGTCGCCAGTCCGTCTTGTAGGCCCTCATGGGGAGCAATCGTTCGTGGAAGGATGATCGGCGCAGGAGCATGGCGCGTGTTGACACCTCACCTGATGGCCCCGTGCCGTGGCCGTACCGAATGGGCTCCGCCAAGTCCGCCTCATTGCGGTCGATACTCGCCGTTCCTGCTGCGACCCAGTCGATGCCACGGAACAGCATGTCGCAATCGCATTTCAGGATGACGTCGTTCTGAGCCTCCTCGATCGCCATCAGGAAGTGGGCGATCACCGTCCCCGCCTGACAACGGACGGGATGCCCGCGTCGGAACCAGCGACGTGTGTAGACCCCCAACGCTCCCTCAGGTGGGAGTCTGACGACTCGGACTCGGGGATCCAACTGGGTCGCCTGGTCGAGTAGGTCTTGGAATGCAGATGGACCCCCGTGTCGGCCGTGCATTGATGCAATGCGGCCGATCGGAGCGCGGTCGTCCGCGATCACCAGGATCTCTCCCAGGGTGGCGTCGAAGACGCGCAGCCAAGACCTCAGGACGGGGAGAAGCCGTACATCATCCGCGTGGCACGCATTCGTCGCAATCGAGAGGCGTTCCATCATGATCCCCCAGGAGGTGTCGGAAGGTCTCGTCTTGACCTGATGTCGCACGGAGAAGAGGAGCTAGTCGTGTGCATTTGGGTCTTGCGTTCTCGAGAGTTGACGGCGCGGTTCGTCCGCGCTCGTCTCCATGCCGCAGCGCTTGATCGATCTTGAGGTCGCGGCCACGAGTGAGAGCTGTCTAGATCTGGTCGCAGGTTAAGCAACGTGCTTTCGAGGTCCACGTTGCAACTCCCCGATCCTGACTTGCGGATTCGATGTGGCCGTTTGATACGCCTACGTTCGGACGTCAGCGGTGTCGACGATAAGGGGTTCCTTGGGGTTCAGTCCCCACTCTTGGGTTGTGCTCAGCGACGCAAAGCGGCTTGGCTGGACCAAGTGTGCGACCAGTTCGGCCTGTTCGATGCGCCGCGCCGAGTCTTGCGGGCAGTACAGATGCACATGATCCCATTGGCCGAATCGAGCCTTGCGCATGGCCGGATCCAGTTCGCCGGGATCTTCGTCGGTCCGTGACGCCTCCAGGGCGAGGGGAGCTTGCAGGGGCCCGCGCCCTCCGGGGCGGAGTACGCGCGCGATGTTGCTCGGCGCTGCTCGACCGCCATCGACATGTTCGAGGACGTGGTTTCAGGCCACAAGGTCGAACGACGCTCGATTGAAACGCAGCGCACAGATGTCGAGCTTGCGCACGCTGGCGTCGTAGCTGTACCCCCCAGCGAACTTGCCTCCCGCGACGTAGGCTCTCCCCAACGTCGCCTGGAGCCAGTGCGGTAGTTGTGGCTCCGGCGCGATGCGCTGCGTTCGTATCCCGGGCTGTCGCGGCGCGGCGTAGCGATCGAGGAGGTAGAGGACCAGTCACCCGCGGTCTGTGGACCCACGCCCGGGACACGTCGCGCTTCGTTGCCCCGCGCCATGTCCCTCCGCAGAACGGACGGGCCGCGTGGCTTCCCCGCATCCAGACGTCGCGGATCCCATGCCGGACCCGCGAGGGGACGAGCCGGCGCGCGACGCCTTGCATCCAACCCACCTGACGCCCCGAGGAAGGGGCTCTACAGCTTTACGAGGAAGTGCCAGTTCAGCTGCGGCAGCACCTCGAAGTCGTCACCACCTTCTCGGGCGATGGCGTTGAGCGTGAACTCCGGGCCCGTGGCGAAGCGGCTGCCGAGATCCCACTCGTAGCCCAGGCCGAGGTATGCGCCGACGTAGTCGCCGGGTGTACTCATGAACTCGTTGCTCGCCGTGGAGCGCAGCCAGGTGCCCCCCAGGCGCCCCGTCCAGTGCCCGCAGGAGCAGGGCTGGAACGTGGCCTTCACGCCACCGCGAATCTGGGCGTACTCCCCATTCTCGTCGAACCAGAGATCCTCCGTGGTGTCCTGGCCGCCGGCCATCAGTTCAAAGGACCACGTCGCCAGACTCGAGCGGGTGAAGACCTGGCCGAACTGCAGCCCGCCGCCCAAGCCGGGGGAGAGCGTGGCCGCTGCACCGACATAGACCTCGCCGTAGGGGACGCGCTCGAGGCAGCGCTTGCCGCTGCCGTTGAGCCAGTAGATCAGGTGCCAGTTGAACTGCGGTACGGGCTCCGGATCGAAGTCGTCGTCCGGTGTGACGAGCATCAGGGACAGCTCGGGTCCGACCGTGATGCGGGAGGTGATGTCCGTCTCGAAGCCGATCGCACCGTAGACACCCCAGTAGGTGCCCGGCCGCTCCAGGATGTTGGGCTCGCCGTTGGCCTCCAGCCAGACGCCTCCGAAGCGGCCCGTGAGGTGACGCCGTTGCTTGGGGTTCGAGATGATCTTGAGGCCCGCACGGACCTGATACCAGTCGCCCGCTTCCGGGTTGCCGTCGTCGGCGAAGGCCTCGTCGTCCACGAACTGCCACGTGCCGTGGAACTCGAGGGCGAACTCGGCGTCGGCGCGGCGTGCGATCACGTGACCGCCACCGAAGCCGAGGCCGAGGTTCGGCAGGAACGACCCCGTCAGATCCACATAACTCTTGCGGCAGCAGGAGGGATCCCAGCAGCCGAGCTTGGGCGGTTCGCAGCAGTCGCATGCGGACGCCGTGAGGAACGCATGGCGATCGAGGGCCGGAGCGGCATCATCCTCCAGGCGCAGGGCCGTGGGCATCTCGATCGCCTCGCGCAGGGCACTCGGCGACGATGCGATGTCGTTGCCGGGACCCGCGACGGGGGGCGTCGTACTGCAGCCCGCCATGAGGAGGGCCATGGCGGTGAGAAGGAGGGGGATGCCTCGCATGCGATGGGACTCCTGGGCAGGCGCGGATCCTACTACGAAGGGCCTACCGGCGGATAACGTGAGACAGGCCCTTGACCGCGGATCGTGTTGTCGCGCAGGATGCCGCTCGGGAGGCGCGATTCATGCAGAAGAAACTCGCAGCGGAGTTCCTTGGGACGCTCTGGTTGGTGCTGGGAGGTTGCGGGACGGCCATCCTGGCTGGCTCCACGGTCGGTTGGGTCGGTGTGAGCATCGCCTTCGGCCTGACCGTCGTGTCGATGGCCTACGCCATCGGCCACATCAGCGGCTGTCACCTCAACCCGGCGGTCACCGTCGGACTGGCGGCCGCCGGACGTCACCCGAAGGGTGAGGTCCTGGGCTATGTCATCGCCCAGACGCTCGGTGCCATTGCCGGGGCCGGGGTGATCTACCTGATCGCCTCCGGGGCGTATGGGGGCTACGAGGCCGACGGGTTTGCCAGCAACGGCTTCCGCGAGCAGTCTCCCGAGCGGTACGGCCTGAAGGCCGCGCTGGTCTGCGAGGTCGTCATGACCTTCTTCTTCCTGCTCGTGATCATCGGGGCGACCTCGAAGGCTGCGACGCCGGCGATGGCGGGGCTGGCCATCGGGCTCTGCCTCACGCTCATCCACCTCATCAGCATCCCGATCACCAACACCTCGGTGAACCCCGCGCGCAGCACGGGCCCGGCGCTGATCGCCGGCGGTGCCTACCTGGGACAGTTGTGGCTGTTCTGGGTTGCACCCCTCGTCGGTGCCGTGGCGGCGGGCATCGTGCACAAGATGTTGCTGTCGGGCGACGACGAGGCGTAACCATCGGAGTGCTGCCGAGCCGCCCTCTGGTGCTGCTCGGAATGGCGGGCCTGCTCGGGGGCGTCGTGCTCCTGGTGGGCGCATCCGAGGGCTTCCCCTCCACGCACTGGGTGGTGCACGGCTTCTACCGGGACACGCTGGGGCTCTCGGAGGACGCTGCCAATCAGGCCTCCGCCATCACGCGCAAGGCGTTCCACGTGCCTGCGTACGCGCTGCTCGGCTTCCTCGTGTTCCTTGCGCTTCCTTCGAGGTGGCAGCGCGTGGGCGTCGCCATGGGGATCGTGATCGTCGTGGCGATCGCCGATGAGCTGTTGCAGTCGTATCAGCCGAATCGGTGCGCGAGCGTGTGGGATGTGGCACTCGACGCCGTGGGGGGGCTGCTGGGCGTCTGGTTGGCGCTGGCCTTGCTGGCGTCCCGGCGGGCCCGTGCGCGCTAGGGCCTCACCAGGATCCCGACGAACTTCGACTGCCACGGGATGACGACGGGGCTGCATCCACAGGCTGTGGGCATGGGCGGGCTTGAACATGGTCGTACGTCAGTCGAGTGTCTCTTCGAGAAGGGACCTCGGCATGGCCAGTAGGTTTCGCGAGTTCCGGAGGGCGCCCGCTTCGCGCGTCGGCAACCCTCGGTCCTCGAGGGTGAACAAGCACCAGCCGATGTCGTCGAAGAGCCGCTGATACTTGGCGAGCTCGTCTCCGGGAAGTCGTTCGAATCGGACGAGCCGCATGTCCGGCGACGACAGCAGTTCTCGTGCGCCGAGGAGTGCGTCGTAGTCGTGACCTTCGAGGTCGAGCTTCAGGAACGTGCACGGTGGTCGCCCCAGGGCCGCCCACTCGAGGTCCAGCGTGCTCCGCTCGACCTCGACGGTCTCGACCTCTGTCTCGCCGGGGGCCGGAATGCGGTTGATGGTGCTGGTGCCCCCAAGGCCGGTGAAACGGACGACGCCTGGACACGACCCGACGGCCTTGGCGACGAAGTGGAAGCGCGCAGGATCCAGGCCGTTCAGTTCGATGTTCTCGCGTGCGCGGCCCAAGCAAAGGGGGTTGGCGTCCACGAGTAGCGCGCCGCCGATGATGTCCGCAAGGACGAGTGTCCGGTTGCCCACGTTGCACCCCGCATCGATGATGAAGTCGCCAGCTTCGAGGTGCTTCCGGACGAACGCGTTGTCGTTGTAGTCGACGTTCACCGTGAAGATGTTCGCCTCGCCCGAGTCCGAGTCCGGATGAACCAGAGACAACATCCCGTTCTGGAGCGTGACGGTCGTGGTGCGCTGGCGGGGCTTGTCCCACAGGTGCCAACGGGCATAGCGAGCGAGCAGCTTGCTTCGCTGGCCGCGGTTGAGCGGCTCGCGGAGGATGTCCCGCCAGATTCGGTAGGCCGTCTCGGCCCCCGGGATGCGCTTGATCATGTTCTTGCAAGAGCGCCAAGCCGACATGAGCTGCTCTCCAGGGACGAACACCGGGGCCGCGGGGGGGGAAGGCCCAGCGTGGTGCCGGTGCATGCGGGCGCATGGTAGCGCGGTCTCGTGATGGTCGCTGGTGCTCTCCTCCCGTGAGGGCGGGAGGTCCCGCTCAGGATGTGGATCCGAAACCCCTGAGGGTAGGCTCTAGGCCCCGCGCCGGGTTCGCCACATGCCGCCTCGTCCGTTCCAGCCGTTGCTCGATCTCATCTCGAAACCCATCCGGGATTCGGGACGGGTGAATCGTGATGTGCTGGCCAGCTGGATGGCCGACACGGGCGGGCCGCTCCTCGAGCTCGGCCCGGGCGGGGCGCCGATGCTGGCGCGGCTTCCGGACGTTCCCAACGAGCGCAAGCATGTCATCGAGTTCGCCGGTGCGATCGAGCACAGTCGTTCGCTCGGCTACCAGTGCACCACGCAGGACATCGGCAAGGATGCGTGGGACTTCGACGATGACACGTTCGATCTCGTCGTGAGCAACCACGTGCTGGAGCACATCCCGCGGACGGACCACGTCCTGCGTGAGTCGTTTCGCGTACGCAAGCCCGGCGGGCGCGTCCTCGGCTCCGTGCCCAACCCGGGCGCGCTCGTCTACATCGGCATGCTGCTCATGACGTTCAATCCGCCCATGAGCATGGTGTCGGACGAGTACTACGGCTTGGGGAATCCCCTCTCCCGTCGTCGCTTCCAGCGCAGCGTGGAGTTCGGTACGGAAGGGCACGGGCATCTGCGCCTCTTCACGATCCGTGGCATGCAGGATCTCTTGCGGGTGCATGGCTTCGACGTGCGTCGATGCCATGGCGGCACGTGGGGCGTGCCGCTCGTGGGACGGTTGCTTGCGGAGGTCCTACCCTGGTACGGGCTCTTCACGATCGTCGAGGCGGAGAAGCCCCGAAGCGCCTGAGAATACGCAGATCGTGCGGTTGGCATGCCCCGGCGGGAGCGCTACCCTCCCGGTCCATCCTCGGAGGTTCTCCCATGTCGACTGTCCTCGTTACCGGCGCCGGCGGATTCATCGGCGGTCACCTCGCCAAGCGCCTGCTCGAGGAGGGTCACGATGTCCGCGCCGTCGACATCAAGCCTCGGGAGCGTTGGTACCTGGCGCACGACGAGGCGGAGAACCTCTTCGACTTCGACGTGGCGATCCAGGACAACGCCGCCGTCGCGACCAAGGGCTGCCGGGACGTCTACAACCTCGCGGCCGACATGGGCGGCATGGGGTTCATCGAGAACAACAAGGCCCTCTGCATGCTGTCGGTCCTCACGAGCACCCACGTACTCGAAGAGGGGCGCAAGAACGGCATGGAGCGGTACTTCTACTCGTCCTCGGCCTGTGTGTATGCCGCGGACAAGCAGACCACCACCGACATCACCGCCTTGAAGGAGGCGGATGCGTACCCGGCCATGCCCGAGGACGGCTACGGCTGGGAGAAGCTCTTCAGCGAGCGCATGTGTCGGCACTACACGGAGGACTTCGGCCTCTGGACGCGTGTCGCGCGCTATCACAACGTCTACGGCCCGCATGGCACGTGGGACGGCGGCCGCGAGAAGGCGCCCGCGGCGGTATGCCGGAAGGTGGCGGCCGCCGCGCTCTCCGGCAAGCACGAGATCGAGATCTGGGGCGACGGCGAGCAGACACGCTCGTTCACCTGGATCGATGACTGCGTGGACGGTACGCGCATGATCATGGACGCCGAGACGATCGACGATCCGATCAACCTGGGCAGCAGCGAGATGGTCTCGATCAACGAGCTCGTCTCCATCGTCGAGGGCATCGCGGGGCTCGAGCTGGAGCGCAAGCACAAGCTCGACGCGCCGCTGGGCGTTCGAGGTCGCAACAGCGACAACACGCGCATCAAGCAGGAGTTGGGGTGGGAGCCCTCCACGAGGCTGCGGGACGGTCTTGCGAAGACGTACGCCTGGGTCCACCAGCAGATGTCCGAGGGCGTCGCGAGCCTCTAGCATCATCGACCGCGGTGTGCGCATGCACGCCGAGCTCCGCATCCAGCCGCGGCGCCGCCCGCAGTCGAGGGCTTCCCATGTCGCGCCCCTGCGCTGCGAGGGCTTGCCCGGGGCGGAGAGCTCAGGCGGTCGCGTCCGCGATGGCGTCGACGAACGCCTCGTCGTGCCAGCGCGTGTGGTAGCGCAGCTGGGTGATCACGCCGTCGATGGCCGTCAGGGCCGCGAGCGAGTCCAGGCTGCCGTCCTCGGCGTGGAAGGCGACGTAGGAGGTGCCGTCGTGCTCGAGCGGGGCGGCCGTGAGGCCTTCGTCCTCGAGCAGATGTTCGAAGGAGCCACCACGGATCGCGCCCGCACCCTCCTCCGGAGGGAAGCCCGAACCGGCCAACTCGGAGCGGGCGTCGGGGGCCAGGAGGGTCACCAGCGCGCCGATGTTGCGGGCGTTGAATGCCCGGGCGAAGGCGCGCTCGATCACGAGGTGCGCGCTCGACGCGCGGCCACGAACGAGCGCACCGCCAGCACGATGTAGACGACGCAGAGCAGGGCGAGCGCCGCACGGCCCCAGGTGGCGAGGACGCGCTCGGGCTCCGTGCCGCCGATGTGCTTCACCGCGCCGATCAAGCCCGTCACGCTTCCGCCGAAGCCCAGCAGGGCGAGGAGCACGCTGACATGCATGGCATGCTTGCGGCGCGTTTCCGTCGATGCGACGGCGGCGCAGATGACGAACAGCACCCCGAGGAACGCGGGGATGAGCGCCGTGACGCTCTCCATGCCGCTGCCGACGTAGAGGCCGATGCCGAGCAGGATGAACACGAGACCGAAGGCGTAGGTGAGGTTGCGCATGGCGAGGATGCTACTCGCCCGAGGGGGACTCCCGCGTGAGGATCCCATAGGTGCACCCGCCGGCGACGAGC
>JARGNS010000059.1:0-2198 GCA_029213105.1 Planctomycetota bacterium | reverse complement strand
GCCCGAGGAGGGCCACGGCCAGCGGCCAGCTCTCGTGCTCTCGTGCGAGGGCCAGGGCCAGGAGGAGGACCAGGCCCAGCCCGACGCAGGTCGCCGCCTGCCGGCCAGCCGCGCCGCGGACGGCGCTGACGGCCCCATGCCCGATGAGCAGGACCGCCGCCAGCAGCAGCGCCATGTGCAGGACCTGCTCGAGCAATTCGAGCCCGAGGCCCATGTCGCGCTCCTCGAGGCCGTGGGTCCTGAACTCCGCGGTTTCGCGCAGGCCCTTGGCCACCTGGCTGAAGGCCAGCACCAGGACGGCGGCCACCACCACGAGCACGAGCGGTCCGATCCAGCGCTTCTTGTCCATCGTTCCACCCCCGGGAGCCAAGGGCCCCGTTGTACCAGGGGCGGGGTGGCCAGGAGGCCACCCCCTGCGCCGCAGGGGCCCCGTCCGTAGGATGGCGCCATGCGGCGGGCGTCGGATGTTCCGGGAACCCAGCGAGGCGTCCTCCTCGTCGTGCTGGCGCTGCTCCTGCTCGGGGGCGCGAACGCGGTCCGGGCCGAGGACGAACCCGCGGCGCGCAAGCCCACCAACGAAGGGCGTGCCTCCGACGCCTTCCTCGCGGCCCGCGCGGCGGGTGACGAGAAGCGCATGGGGGAGATCGCCAACGTCGCCTCGACCTCGGCCGACCCGTGGCGCGTGACGGATGCCCTGCTCGCGCGGGGGGAGGTGGAGGCGGCCCGCGACCTCACGAAGCGCGCGCGCCGGCCGGAGTTGAGCCGCCTCGCCGGGTACGTCGAGGAGGCCATCGCCACGCCC
This sequence comes from Planctomycetota bacterium, assembly GCA_029213105.1. Taxonomy (GTDB): domain Bacteria; phylum Planctomycetota; class PLA2; order PLA2; family JAEUHO01; genus JAHEIK01. The sequence goes on along the minus strand of JARGNS010000059.1, from coordinate 1,396 downwards.
CGCCCGGCCGCGTCACGCGAGGTCTTCGAGCGCATGGTCCATGGCCGCACCGGCCTCAGCCACGCGGAGAGCCTCGAGTTGATCGCTCGCGTCGATGTCGAGCTGCTCGATGTCCCCACCGTCGTCACGTTGTTCTGGCTGGGAAACACCCACTACCTGCTCGGTGAGTTCGACCAGACCATCGACGCCTGCCGGCGTGCCGGGGAGGTCGCTGCGGCCATCGGCTGGACGCGCATGGCCGCGGCCCAATACGCCCTCGCGGGCGCGGTGGCCTCCGACCAGAAGCAGGAAGACGTTGCGATGGAGTTGATCGCGCGTCAGATGGAGAACGAGTTCGAGGGGGAGAGCGCGCACGGCGTGGACGCCGCCTCGCGCGTGCGACCGATCCTCCTGCGCCGCTCCATGGCCGCGATCACCGGACGGGGTGCCTCGGATCAGGAGGGGCTGAGCTACCTGGGCAAGTTGCCGGTCGGTCCGCTCTTTGGCGAGCTCTCGCGCTGCTCGCCCAACGCCAGCACCACCTGGTTCCTGGCGCTCGGATTCCAGATGGGGGGCGAGACCGATCGGGCGCGCGCGCTGCTGGAGAACGTACGCGACCGCGCGCGCTACTTCGCGAGCGCCAGTGACGCCGCCGTGCTCTCCTCCCCCCTCGGCGAGGTGTACATGGCTTCGGGTCGGCCGTCGCGTGGCCTGGAGACCCTGACGGAGTCGATTGCGCGTGCGCGCGCCGAGGAGATGTTCGTCGTGGCCACGCTGGCGACCACCGTCGCCTCCATGTGCGCTGCGAGTCTCGGGGAGTACGAGCGCGCCCTGGGCCTTGCCGCGCAGGGGCTCGCCCTCGTCGAGGAGCACGGCGCGCGCGTGGCCGCGCCCGTGCTCTACACCGCCATCGCGCGCTGCGAGGTGAACCAGGGGGCGTATCACGCCGCCCTGCGCCACCTCGAGAAGGCGCGCGGCCTGCACACGGCGCTCGGCGCGAAGACCGACGCGACGGCCACGGGCATGGAGATCGGCAACGTGCACGTCGGCCTCGGCGACCTCGACGCGGCGTACGCCGAGTTCCACGCCGTGCAGGAGCAGTCCGAGGCCCTGAAGGACGTGCGCGGGGCCCTCAGTGCGATGGCCAATCTGGGGGTCGTGGAGCTGGAGCGTGGACGGCTTGCCGAAGCCGAGGGGATCTTCCGCGACGTCGTGACGCGTGCCCGTGAGAGCAAGCGTCCGAAGAGCCTGGCCGTCGGCTTGACGAACCTGGCCGACGTGCAGCGGCTGCGGGGCCGGCTGGACGACGCCGTGGCCACCCAGGACGAGGCCCTGGTCGTCGCCGGTGCGCAGGACCTCACGCGCCTGCTCGGGGACGTGCACGTCGATCGCGCCCTGACGGAACTCGCGCGCGGGC
>JARGNS010000058.1:11749-12497 GCA_029213105.1 Planctomycetota bacterium | reverse complement strand
TCCGCAAGGGTGACGGCGCGTCCGCCGATCTCGGCGTGGGTGCCTGGGTCACCCGGGGCGTCGACGCGACGACCTTCGCGCCGAAGCCCGCCGCCGCGGCCGGCGAGCACGGCTGGCTCACGAAGAACCTGGCGGTGCCGAACGCCGTCCTCGTCACCTGGGGCAGCAACGAGGAAGCCGCGGATGCCTTGCAGCGCTGGCAGGTGGCGACGGCCGTACAGGCGCTCTGTGAGAAGGGCTTCGAGGCCATCGCCAGTGCAGGCCAGGCTGGTGATCAGGAGACGGCACGCCGCGCCTTCATGCGCGGCCAGGCCATGATCCAGATCGCGGGGCGCACGGAGCCCGAAGCCGGTGTGTTCCACGCCCTGATGGGCCGGCTGCTCGCGCAGCGCGATCCCGCCGCGGCCCTCGAGCACAACCGCAAGGCCCTGGCCGCCAATGCCCCCGTACCGCCGCCGGCACGCTGGATCGTGGTCGCCGCCTTCGAGGCCGGCCAGGCCCTGCTGACGAAGGGCGACGAGGATCTCCTCGCGGAAGCCACCGAGATCCTCGAGCGCGGCGTCGCAGCGGAAGCCGCGAGCGAGAACCCCTTCATGCGCTTCGGCAATCGCTACAACCTCGCCTGCGCCCACGCCCGCCGCGGAGAGACCGACAAGGCCTTCGCCCATCTGGAGGAGAGCCTGCGCTACCTCAAGAGCGCGTGGCAGGCGGACATGGCGAAGGAGGGCGGTGCGTCCCAGCTCGACTA
>JARGNS010000058.1:0-11739 GCA_029213105.1 Planctomycetota bacterium | reverse complement strand
GAAGGACTCCGACCTCGAGCCCCTGCGCGCCGACCCCCGCTGGGCTGCGCTGTTTGCGAAGTACGACCCGGCGGCCAAGGCGCCGGCGGCCCCCGCCCCCAAGAAGGACACCGACGGGAAGTAGGACCCTGCGGCCCGATACGGGCCAGGACCCCATTCCTGGGGCACAATGGTGGTTTCCGCCTCTGGAGTCGCCATGCCCCGTTTCGTGACCTTCCTCTTGCCGGCCCTGCTCGTGGCCGGCGCCGTCGCCATGTCCCCCGTCCACGCCGAGGACGGCCCCGCCACCAAGGGCGGCGAGACCAAGGCCGGCGAGACCAAGGCCAAGAAGGCCAAGGCCTACCCCCGCGCCTTGATCAAGACGTCCAAGGGTGACATCACCGTCGAGCTGTACGACGATGCGGCGCCCGAGACGGTGCGCATCTTCCTGGGCCTGGCCGAGGGCAAGGGCGAGTACACGGACCACCGCACGAAGCAGAAGGTGACGATCAGCAAGCCCTTCTTCGATGGGCTCCGCTTCCACCGCGTGATCCCCGGATTCATGATCCAGGGTGGCTGCCCCCGGGGCAACGGCACCGGCAATGCGGGCTTCATGTTCAAGGACGAGATCGACGCCGAGGCGCTCGGCCTGGACAAGCAGACGGTGATCGTCGCCGGCCGCGTCCACCCGTGGATTGCAGGCCTCGGCCAGCAGAACTGGCAGCAGAAGGTGCTGCTGCCTGTCATCCGGAAGCTCAAGATCAACCCGAACGAGCTCAACACCTCGAAGGAACTGCAGCAGAAGGTGCAGTCCACGCTGCAGACGATGACGCTGCAGGAGCTCTACGAACTCCAGGGCTACAAGTACACCAAGGGCCTGGCGTCGAGGAAGCCGGTGAAGGGCGATCTCGCCCTGGCCAACAGCGGGCCCGACACGAACAGCTCGCAGTTCTTCATCAACCTCGGCCCCACGCCGCACCTGACCGGACGCCACACCGTCTTCGGTCGGGTCATCAAGGGCATGGATGTCGTGGAAGCCATCGGCGCGGTCAAGGCCAACAAGACCGTACCGGTGACCCCCGTGACGATCACGTCGATCCGCAAGCTCCCCTAGCGTCAGCTCGCTTCCGCAGACCGGACTCCGGGGGGCGCATCGGGCGCATCGCCAAAACGACGAGCGGGCGCAGGATGCTGAACGCATCCCACGCCCGCGCGTGAATGGCTACGCCGGCAAGCCGGCGTGGCCAAGCGAGTGCACCTAGTTGGCGCAGGGATCGCAGGGGTTCGGCTCATCGCAGGGGTTGGGCTGGTCGCAGGGGTTCGGCTCGCAGCAGCTGTTGCAGCCGGCGAGGGCGCCACCCAGGACGATGAGACCGATCAGAGCGAAAGTGCGAAGCTTGGACATGGTTGCCTCCGTGGTCCTCGACCCGGTGCAAGGCGCTTGCCGCACCACCGGGAGAGGATCGATTCTTGTTGGTTCCATACAGGAACGCGGAAGCGTCCTGCTCAGCGAGGAACCTTCAGATGATCCACGCGGTGTACCAAGTTCAAATCGGGACGATATTGGCATTTTCGCAGTGCTTTGTTCGGGTCCCGAATCCGCTCAGAGCAGGTCGGGCAGCGCCTGCACCCAGTCACCGATGGCTGTGGCCACCTCCCGGTAGCAGGCCTCTTCCTCCGTGGCCGCCCGCTGGGACGCGACCGCCGGCGGGTCGGGGAAGGGCTGATGGACCACCTGCGGCGCCCCCTGCAGGGCTGGTACGTGCTCTGCCGCGTGGTCACACACCGTCACGATGACGTCGAACTCGAGCTCGGCGAGGGCCGTCAGGGGCTTGCTCTGCTGGCCCCGGATGTCGATGCCGAGCGCATCCATGGCCTCCACCGCACGGGGATTCTGCCCATGGGCGACCAGGCCGGCCGAGTGGATCTCGTAGCGATCGCCGTGCAGTCGCTTGGCCCAGCCCTCGGCCATCTGGCTGCGGCACGCGTTGCCGGTGCAGAGGAAGAGGACGCGCGGCTTGCGATCGCCCATCAACAGCACCCACCGGACGCATCGGAGGCCTCTCCCGCCCCGGCGCTACCGAAGGGCATGGCCGTGCCGCACCCCTCGAATATGCCGAAGTGCCGATCGAAGTCGCCGACGAAGGTGAAGTGCTCCCGGAAGCGTGTGTCGTGGAGCATGCGCCATGTGTTGCCGCACACGGGGAAGGTCCGCCCCTTCTCGATGCGGTGATGCGCATCGAGCTCGAACACCTCTTCGTGATGCGCAATGCCGCCCTGGTAGACCACGGCCTGACCGTAGTCCTCGCAGTGGGTCTCGAGCGCATCGAGCTTGAACAGGCGGTACGTGGCGGAGAAGAACCCGACGTGGCCGATGCGCGCCTCGACGTCGTCGTTCTCGATCGTGAGGCGCCGATCGGTGACCAGGCGCGGATCGCGGAAGCCTGCCGCGGTCGCGAGGTTCAGGAAGTCGTTCCAATACAGCGCGCCGCTCAGGCACTCCCCATAGAGCACGGGGTCGGCCACGAGGTCTTCCGAGACGCGGCGATCCGCATACACGTCGGCGAAGTACAGCTCGCCACCCGGCTTGAGGAGGTCGTACGCTCCGCGCAAGACCGCCTGCTTGTCCGGAGAGAGGTTGATCACGCAGTTGGAGACGATGACGTCGACGCTGCCCGGCTCGAGGCCGAGTTCATCCAGCCGCTCGATGTAGCCCTTGTGGAACTCGACGTTCGGCGCGGCGTGCTCGAACCGCTCGGCATGCCAATCGATGTGCGTCCGCGCGACGGCGAGTTGTTCGTCGGTCATGTCGACCCCGATCACGCGACCCGTCGGCCCGACGAGCTGGGACAACAGGTAGACATCGCGTCCGGCACCGCAGCCCAGATCGAGGATGGTGAGGCCTTCGAGCTTCTCGGGATAGACGAGCCCGCAACCGTAGTAGCGGCTCAAGACATCATCGTGCACGCGCCCCAGCGCCTGCTTGATGTGCGGCACCATGCGCGCATCGGTCTTGCAGGCGTTGGTCTGCAGGTCCTCGCTCGCGGCAAGCACCTTGCCGTAGTAGTCCTGGACGACGTCGTGCATGGCGATTCCTCCGGGAGCCTCGACGGCGCTTTGCCCCCCGTGTTTCGGGATTCTAGCCGGGGGGGACCGAAGTGCGGGGTCGAAGCCCATGGGACTTGCACGCCCCCCGCCCCCGATGCGAGCCTGAGCCCCCCCCCCCACGGAGCGCCCATGCCTCACGCCAGCCCCTCCCAGCACACCGACGGACCGCTGCGCTCCCCCTTCGACCAGGCCGTCTGGACCACGACGGGGGCTGCCTTGCAGGGGGCGAGCCTCGCCACCGTCCAGATCAACATCGGGCTCACGTGCAATCTCGCGTGCCACCACTGCCATGTCGTCTCCGGGCCGAAGCGCGAGGAGCAGATGTCGCGCGCGGATCTCGAGCATGTCCTGCGGCTGGCGGGCGATGCCGGGGCCACGACGATCGACATCACCGGCGGCGCGCCCGAGATGAACCCGCACTTCCGTTGGTTCGTCGAGGAGGCTCGCGCGCGCGGCCACCGGGTGATGGTGCGCACCAACCTGACGATCCTCCTGGAGGACGGCTACACGGACCTGCCGCCCTTCTTCGCGCGGCATGGCGTCCACCTCGTGGCGTCCCTGCCGTGCTACCTGCCCGAGAACGTCGACCGCCAGCGCGGCCGCCAGGTGCACGAGCGGAGCATCGAGACGATCCGCCTGCTCAACGCCGAAGGCTACGGGCGCGACGCGACCTGTCCGCTCGACCTCGTCTACAACCCCCTGGGCCCGCATCTCCCGCCGTCGCAGGCCGTACTCGAAGCCGACTACCGCCGCGTACTCGACGAGGAGTACGGCATCCAGTTCACGCGCCTGATCGCCATCACGAACATGGCCATCGGTCGTTTCCTGCGCGACCTCGAGCGGCAGGGCAAGGCGGAGGAGTACACCCGCCTGCTGCGCGAGTCGTTCAATGGCGACACGGTGGACGCCCTCATGTGCCGCCACCAGATCCACATCTCCTACGATGGCACGCTGCACGACTGCGACTTCAACTACGCGCTCGGGATGCCGTGCACGAACGGCCACGTCGACCCGGCCACGGGGCGCCCCGCCGCCCTCACGGTGGCACAGGCGAGCGCCGCGGACCTGCGGCAGCGACGCATCGTCACGGCCGATCACTGCTTCGGCTGCACGGCCGGCGCCGGTTCCTCCTGTGGTGGGGCGATCGAGACATCCTGAAACCCGGTAGGGATCAGGCGAGTCAAACAGACGACGCGCCTGGAGGCATGGCCATGGACCCCGCACCGGACAACCCCGACCCCAGCGCCGCGAGACGCAGCTGGCTGCGGCCGGCGCTGTTCCTCGCCGTGCTGGTGGGCCTGTTCGTGCTGGCCCGGGTCCTCGACCTCGAGGGCGGGCTGGAGAGCGTGCGCAGCTGGATCGACGAGCTCGGTCCCTGGGGACCGGTCGCGTTCGTGGGGGTCTACATCCTGGCCACCATCCTGATGGTGCCCGGGGCGATCCCCACCATCATGGCCGGCGGGCTCTTCGGCGCGGCCTGCGGCACGGTGTACGCCAGCCTCGGCTCGACGATCGGCGCGGCCCTCTCGTTCCTGATTGCCCGCTACCTGGCCAAGGCGCAGGTCGACGCCTGGCTCACGAAGAAGCCAGGGCTGGCGCGTATCGATCAACTGACGCTCACGCACGGCGCCCTCATCGTCGCGGTCATCCGCATGGTTCCGTTGTTCCCCTTCAACCTCGTCAACTACGCCTTCGGGCTCACCCGCGTCTCCTTCTGGCGCTACGTCCTGGTCTCGTGGATCGCGATGCTCCCTGGCACGTTCCTCTACGTCGCGGGCACGGACGTCGTACTGGAGTCCCTCGCGTCCGGCGAAGCGCCCCTCGGGCTGCTGGCCGTCGTGGCGGTCGTGCTCGTCGGCGTCGTACTCCTCGGTCGGCAGGCCGCCCGGCGCCTACGCCATGTGGAAGCGGCGGAGGCGCTCGAGCCGACCGCGTACGAAGAGAGTCCCTGACATGAATGGACCCGTTTCCGTCCAGCCCATGGACGCGCACAACCGTGCGCTCGTCGCTCACGTCCATCCCGAGGACTGGGTCAATCCCACCCCCCCCGCGACGCCGTACGACATGGTCGTCGTCGGCGCGGGTACGGCCGGCTTGATCACGGCCATCGCGGCTGCGGGGCTGGGCAAGCGCGTCGCCCTGATCGAACGGCACCTGATGGGTGGCGATTGCCTGAACGTGGGCTGCGTCCCCAGCAAGGCGATCCTGCGCGCGGCCTCGGCCGCTGCGGGCCTGCGCGCAGCGGGCGAGTTCGGCATCCACGTGCCCGGCGAGGCCCGCGTGGACTTCGCGGCGGTGATGGAGCGCATGCGGCGGCTGCGTGCGGGGATCGCCCCCCACGACTCCGCCGCGCGCTACCGCGACGCCGGTGTGGACGTGTACCTGGGCTCCGGTCGCTTCACGGCCGCCGACACGATCGACGTCGCGGGGGCGTCGCTGCGGTTTCGCCGCGCGTGCATCGCCACGGGCGCCCGCGCGGGCATCCCCCCCATCCCTGGCCTGGACCAGGTGGATGCGCTCACCAACGAGACGCTCTTCGAACTCACCGAACAACCCGCCCGCCTCGCGCCTTCGCGCGCCTTGGCAGCACGGTGTATCTGATCGAGATGAGCGCGGGCATCCTGCCGATCGAGGAGCCCGCCGCCGCCGCAATCGTCCAGGAGGCGCTGGCGCGCGACGGGGTGCAGTTGTTGCTCTCCAGCCGCGACCTCACGATCACCGGCCACGAGGACGGCCACGCACGCCTGGCCGGCGAGGCGGCCGACGGACCGTACGCCGTGGATGCAGACCGCGTCCTCGTCGCGGCCGGCCGCATCCCCAACACGGACGGGCTCGGACTCGACGCCGCAGGCGTGGCCTTCGACCGCAAGGGTGTGCGTGTGGACGACCACCTGCGCACGACCAACCCGCGCATCTTCGCGGCGGGCGACATCGCCTCGAAGTACCAGTTGACCCATGCCGCAGACGCCATGGCCCGCATCGTCGTACGCAACGCACTCTTCGGTCTGCTGCCGTTCACGCCGAAGGGCTCGAAGCTGGTGGTGCCGTGGTGCACCTATACGACGCCGGAGATCGCCCACGTGGGCGCCTATCCGCACGAGCTCGAGGAGGCGGGAACCCGCTTCGAGACCGTGACGGTGGATGTCGCGGACAACGATCGTGCCATCCTGGAGAGCGAGACGGCGGGGCTGCTGAACGTGCATGTGGCGCCGAACGGTCGCATCCTCGGCGCCACCCTCGTGTCGCGCCATGCCGGTGAGTCGATCGGGGAGATCACGCAGGCGATGGTGCACGGCCTCAAGCTCCAGAAGCTCGCCTCCGTCATCCATCCCTACCCCACCCAGGCAGAGGTGATCAAGCGTGCCGCGGACACGTGGTTCAAGAGGTGGCTTCTGCAGTGGAAGGACCGCATCCTCTTCTGGAAGTGAGTGACTCCTCCACCGACCACCTGATCGTCTTCGCCCGCTGGCCTGAGGCCGGCACGACGAAGACCCGTCTGATCCCGGCGCTGGGTGCCGCGGGGGCGGCGGACCTGCAGCGACGCATGACGCAGCACACGCTGCGCACGGCCGACCGGCTCGCCGCACAGCGCGGGACCGCGCTCGAGGTCCGCTTCGCCGGGGGAGACGCCGAGCGCATGGGCACCCTGTTTGGCTCGCAGCGCCTGTACCGCCCCCAGGGCGAGGGCGACCTCGGGGGCCGGCTCACGCGTGCGATCGACGAGGCGTTCGCCGGCGGCGCGCAGCGTGTGGTCGTGATCGGCACGGACTGCCCCGCCCTGGACGCGGATCTGCTCGGGCGCGCCTTCGAGGCGCTGGGCGCCGGCACGACCCCGGCCCACGACGTCGTGCTCGGGCCAGCCGACGACGGGGGCTACTACCTCATCGGCCTCACACGTCCCCAGCCGCGGCTGTTCGACGCGATGCCATGGAGTACGGATGGCGTCTTGGCCGAGACCCTGCGCCGCGCGCACGACGCGGGGCTGCGCTGCGCCCGCACCGCCCCACGCCCCGACGTCGATCTCCCGGACGACCTCCCGGGGGCGTACACCGCGCTGGAGCGCACGCTCTCGGTCATCGTCCCCACCCACAACGAAGGACCGCGGCTGGCGACGACGCTCGCCGCGGCGCAGGCGGAGGACGCGGAGGTCCTCGTCGTGGACGGCGGCAGCACGGATGACACCGTGGCCATCGCACACGCCTGCGGCGTGCGCGTGCTCGAGAGCGCACCCGGCCGCGCCGCCCAGATGAACGCGGGCGCCGCGGCCTCGTGCGGCGGCGTCCTGCTGTTCTGTCACGCCGACACGCATCTCCCTGCGGACTACGCGGCGCGGGTGCGAGAGGCGCTCGCGACACCCCGCGCCATGCTCGGCGCCTTCGAGTTCGCCTTGCGCGGCGAAGAGCCGGCGCTGCGACGCATCGAGCGCGCCGTGCACTGGCGCACGCACGCACGCCAGATGCCCTACGGCGACCAGGCCCTCTTCCTGCGTCGCGCCGTCTTCGACGCGCTGGGGGGCTACCGCGCCCTGCCGATCATGGAGGACTACGACCTCGTGGTCCGGGCGAAGAAGCGTGGCCGGGTGGCCGTGGCCGAGGCCGCGGCCAGTACGTCGGCCCGCTTCTGGCGCGAGCACGGGATGGTGCGCGGCACGCTGCTCAACCAGGCCGTGCTCGTCGGCTGGCGCATGGGCGGCGCGGGCGTCGCAAGGACGCTCGGGCAGCTCGATCGGACGGCAGCCGGGCGTGACCCGCCCAGAGGATCGGCAGGTCCAGGGCCGCATCGCGGGCCTTCACGGCCGCGAGCCGTGCGTCGGCCTCCTCGGCGGCGAGCACGGCATGGTGGACACCCTTTCGCCCGATCACCGGGGCGGAAGCCACGGGGATCGGAAGCCAGCCGGCCTCGGCCCCGAGGACGGTCCCCGAGGCCCCCTCGAACTCGCGCTGGGTGGCCTCCAGGAATAGGGCCAGGGATTCCATGACCCCAGGCGATGGGGCTCTGCGGGCCATCCAGGCCTCGCCCCGGCGGCCCGGTGAAGGCGGCCCTGGGGGGAATCTCGCCGCTCCCCCGGGCCTCGGTAAAGATGGTCGCGCCGTCGCCCGGGACGTCCCTCCGTCGAGACCGGGGGAAACCTGTCGCGCCGGCGGATCGTCCTACTGAGAGCCGCCGTTCCCCTCCGGCACGTCACGCCACCCGGCGGCCCCATCCAACCCAGGAGACCCCATGACTTCGATCCGTACCCGCAAGCCCCTCGGCTTGCTTCTCGTTGCTGCTCTCGTGCTGCCGCTCGCCGGCCTCCTGGCCGTGCCCGTCAGCGCGGAGGACGCCCCCGGCAGCGATGCTCCGGCTCTTGAAGAAGTCCACATCCCCTGGGTGCTCGACTTCAACGCAGCCAAGGCCAAGGCCAAGGCCGAGAACAAGCATCTCCTCATCAACTTCACCGGCAGCGACTGGTGCGGTTGGTGCAAGAAGCTCGAAGGCGAGGTCTTCGGCAAGAAGGCGTTCCTCGACACCGCGACGAAGAACTACGTCATGGTCTTCCTCGACTTCCCCAACGCCCAGGAGCTGAAGGACAAGGTCGTCGACGCGGCCCTCAACCAGCGCCTGAGCCAGGAGTTCGGCGTCGCCGGCTTCCCCACGATCATGCTGACGAACGCTGACGGTCACCCCTACGCCCGCACGGGCTACAAGGCGGGCGGCCCGGCTCCGTACCTCGAGCACCTCACGGAACTGCGCGGCAAGAACACGCCCGTCGAAGCCCTCGCCGGTGCCGGCGCCGAGAAGGCCTCCGTCGAGCAGCTGCAGGCCGGCTTCGCCGTCATGGCCGAGCAGAACCTCCTCGCGTACCCCGCCTACAGCTGGGTGCTCGCGAAGGCCAAGACGGTCGACGCCGACGGCTCGCTCGGCATGAAGACCGCCGTCGAGAAGATCGAGGAAGAGGTCGCGCTCAAGGCCGTGATGCCCAAGCGCCGCGGTGAGCAGCCCGACTTCGCGAAGATCCACGAGATCCTCAAGGACAGCAAGCACCTCAGCGGCATGAGCTTCGTGAACGCCGGCTTCGGCACGGCCAACTGGCTGCTCGAGTCGGGCAAGGCCGCCGAGGCGAAGGCCCTGGCCGAGAAGGTCGCCAAGGACCCGATCTTCGCCAACGAGCCCCGCGCGAAGACCGCCATCGACGGCTTCATCGCCAAGTGCGTGGCCGCCATCGAGGCCGCGAAGACCGACGAAGCCAAGTAGCCTCGGCTCTTCGAAGCTGCAGCCCCCGGCGCACCCACCTCTCCGAGGTCGCGCGCCGGGGGCTGCGTTCGTTTTGGATCTAGCGCGTCGGAAACAGGACTTCGCTGGGCTTGCCTGCCCGCAGCCGCAGCACCGTGCGCCCGGCCCGGACGACGACGAGGCTGTCGTCCGGCATGAGGGCCACCACGCGGTCGCCGCGGCGTGGGCTCTGCGCCCAGGGGCTCACGGCGCGCAGCGTGGCCAGGTCGGCATCCAGCAGCGCCATGGCCGTGTGGTGGTCGCTGTTCCATAGCTGGATCAGCAGGCGGCCATCGCCGGCGCGGCCAAGCGCCTGGATCCGGGAGATCCCCTCGAGGGCCGGACCGCGCCACGGCAGCGCACGGTCGTGTCCGCTGCGGGGATTCCACACGTGCAAGGTGCGTCCATGCTCCGGTCCTCGCAGGGCGAGTACCTGGTCGCGCGCCAGGGCCCGGTCGACGACCGGCGGCTCGTTCTTGGGCGCGCTGTGGTTCTCGGGATCGGCGAAGGCCAGGATCCGCACGATGGCGTCGCGGGCCCCGCGCTTGTCGAGCTTGCGGTACTTCCGAATCAGCATGTGCTCGGTGGAGAGCACGTGGGCGTGCCAATAGCCGGTCGTCTGCGGCAGCTTCGGAATGAGGCTCAGCTCCCCCGAGTCGGCATCGAGCACGGCCGGTTCCATGCGGCCCTCCACGTTGGAGAACCCGAACCAGCCACCGGGTACGGGGCGCGCGATGGCCAGGCCCTTGTGAACCTTGGGCCGGGCCACGAGCCCCGCGGGCGCCTCCAAGACGTCTCCCTCGCGCTCGATCCGGCCGTCACGCAGCCAGACGCGACGGCCCTCGCTGTCGCGCTGCCACGCGGCGCTCATGAGTTGGCGGCGCACCAGGGCCAGGGCGCTGGCGTCCCGCACGGCGAACGGCAAGACGCGCGCGGGCTCGCCGCTGCGGGCATCCCACCAGCGCAGGGCCGGCTCCGCGGGGTTCTCCAGGTGGTCGCAGACCAGGGCCTCGACGGGCTCGCGGCTCTCGTAGGCAAAGGCGCCGCCGAGCTCCGGCACATCGAGGAAGTAGCGCACGGCGCGATCGTCGATCGGCGTGTGGGTCCCTGCCTCTAGGTCCACGACCCAGCCCTGGGCCGGCGTCCCGCGCCGGGGACGCCACGGGTTGTTCGACTGCTGCGCGGCGCTGACGACACGATCGCCATCCCACATGGGGCCGCGCGACACGGTCAGGAACAGACGCTTGCCCCCCGCACCGATGTGCGCCTCGTGGATGCGGAAGCCCTCGGCGTGCGGACCGAACGAGAGCCAGCTGCGCAGGCTGGACTCGGCGTAGGCATAGCCCCCCCCGACGGCGAGCACGAGCACGCTGGCGCCCAGCAGGAACGGACGGAAGGGGCGGCCGGCGTAGCGCTGCCCGCGCAGGAACGAGAGCGCCAGGGCGACGAGCGCCACGAGCGCGGCGACCGAGGCCGTGCCTGCCATCAGGTAGAGCGTCCCCGGGAAGAACCACGGGTGCTCCTTGAAGAAGAGCGCGAACGGCACCCCGAGGGCGGCGACGAGGACCACGGCACCGATGCTCGCCACCCCGCTACGCCCCATCCAGCTGGACACGAGCAGCGTCCAGAGACCGAAGACGCCGAGCCCGAGCCCCGCCAGCCACAGCGGACTCGTCGGGAAATCGCCCAACTGCTCGAAGATGGCCACCGAACGGCTCGCGCCGTTGCGGTGGTAGTCGTTGAGGCCCAGCTTGGCGATGCGATCCGCATTGAGGTTCTCGGCCACGGCGAGCGAGAGCCCCTGCAGCACGATGACGCCGAGCAACACGAGCACGAGGAACGCCAGCTTGGCGCCGAAGGCCGAGCCGAGGCCGCCCGGCAGGCGCCGCAGGGCGTGGATCGTGCCGCGGCGGTTCTCGCCGGCGAACAGGTCCCCGGCGATCGCGAACACCACCAGTCCCACGGCGATCGCCAGGAACGTGAAGCCCACGTTCTCGAGCTGGGCCGCGCCGATGCGCTCGCCGAAGGCCCAGTAGGCAAGACCGGTCAGGCCGGGTACGGCGAGGCCGATCCCGATCGTGATGGCGCGCTGGTCACGCCACTCCTTGCGCATCCAGGCAAAGAAGCGCTGCATCGTGGTCTTCATCACGCCACCTCCTTGGCGGTCGCTGCCGCCAGCACGTCACGCAGACGCTCGGGCGTGGCCGCGCCGTCGTCGGCGAAGTCCGTCACGGGCCCCTCGCGTACCACGCGCCCCTCGACGAGCACGGCAATGCGGTCGGCCACTCGGGCCGCGACGTCCAGATCGTGTGTGCACATCAGTACGGTGCGCGGCTCGCCGCCGAGTGCGGCGATCACGTTGCGCAGGACCTCCTCGCGCACGAGGGGGGCGAGACCACC
>JARGNS010000057.1 GCA_029213105.1 Planctomycetota bacterium | reverse complement strand
GTGGTCGAGCACTGCGTCGTCATGCGGCGGCTGCCGGCCGGCGTCACGCTGCGCGAGCGCTTGGAGGCAGGCACCCTCACCGCCGCGGACGTCGAGGAGACCGGCCGGCGCCTGGCCGCTTTCCAGGCCGAGCACCGCCTGGGGCCCCGCGAGGCCCGCGGGGGGCTTCCCTCGCGCTTCGCTCGCACCATGCACGCGAACTTCGAAGGCTCGTCGCACGGCATCCCGAACCCCTTCCCGCGCGCCGTGCACGACGGCGTGCATACGCGCATCGTTCGCAGACTCTGGCGCGAGAAGGCCCGCATCCGTGCCCGCGTCGCCGGTGGCCGCATGACCGACGGCCACGGCGACATCCGCCTCGAGCACGTGGTGCGCCTGGACGGCCGCACGAGCATCATGGATTGCTGCGAATTCACGACGACGCTGCGCCACGTGGATCCGCTCAGCGACGCGGCCTTCCTCTCGATGGACCTCATCGTGCGCGGGCGCCCCGACCTGGCGGAGGCGTACGAGAGCGCCTACCTCGCGGCCGCCGACGACCACACCGATGCGCCCCACCTCCTGCCGCTCTACCGCGCTTACCGGGCCCACGTGCGCGCCATGGTGGACGAGCAGAGCCTGCGCGGCGCGGAGGTGCCCGCCGACGTCAAGGCCCAGAAGGCCCTGGGCGCACGCCGCACGCTGGCGCTTGCCTGGACGCAGTCCCGCGCGGGCGCCGTGCCCCCGGTCATCGTCCTGCGCGGCCCCTCGGGCGTCGGCACGAGCTGGAGCGCCTCGCACGTGGGGCCCTGGAGCTGCTCGGCGTGGATCCCACCTGGCGCCCCACCCCCGAGGAGAAGCGCGAGGTCTACGGCACCGCCATGCACGCGCGCACGTACGAAGCCGTGCTCGAGCGCGCCCGCACGGCCCTCGCGCGGGGCCGCGCGGCCATCCTCGACGCGACGTACCTGCGACGCGACACGCGCGACGAGGTGCGGGCCTTCGCGCGCGCACTGGGCGCGCCCTACGCCGTCCTCGACGTGACCTGCGACCCCGAGGTCGTCCGCGAGCGCCTGCTCGAGCGCGCCCGTCGGAATGACGACGCCAGCGACGGGGACCAGGCGATCTACGATGCGATGGTGCGCACGGCGGAGCCGCTCGAAGGGGAGGAACTCGCGCTGGTCGCCACCCACGCGTCGGGGGAGCCCCCCGAGGCGTGCATCCTGCCGCTCCTCGACGTCCTCGAGGCGCAACTCGACGCGGGCCGCGAGGCCCTGGGCCCGGAGATGCCATGACCGACTACGCCGCCCTGGCCGCTCCGGTCGAACAAGCCCTGCGCGCGACCCGCGCCCAGGTGCTCGCGGCCTACCGCGCCGTCGCCGACCCCGAACGCTTCAAGGAGGACGGCAGCGCCGTCACCGATCTGGACCTGGCCCTGGAAGCGGAGCTCGCCGCCGCCCTGCTCCCCCTGGACAGCCGCTACGGCCTGCACGGCGAGGAGTCCGGGGTCCTGCGCCCGGGCAACCCCATGTGGCATCTCGACCCCGTGGACGGGACGGCCAACTTCAGCCGCCGTATCGGCATCTTCGGCTCGCAGGTCGTGCTGATGGACGGCCACGAGCCGCTGTTCGCCGCGGTCTACGAGCCCCTCGTGGACGAGTACACCTGGGCCGCGCGCGGCGCCGGGACGTGGCACGAAGGCCGCCGCGTGATGATGCCCGATCGCCCGCGCAAGCACGCCGTGATCTACGTGGACATCTCGCGCTCGGGGCTCTTCGAGGAGCGCCGGGAGCTGGTCATGGAGGTGCGCCGCGCCGCCTACAAGACGCGCGCCCTGGGCTCGGTGGCCATCCACCTACGCGACGTGGCCATCGGGGCGGCGGACGGCTACCTAGGCGGCCGTCGGCAGATCACCCCCTTCCACGACCTCGGCCCCGGGGCGCTGCTCATCCGCGAGGCCGGCGGGCTGGTCACCGACGATGCGGGCGCGGACGCCCTCGTCGAACGCCGGGTCGGGATTGCGGGTGCCCCCCACGTCCACCGCTGGCTCTCCGCAGTGGTCGCGGGGTAGGATGCGTGGCATGGACGTCGTAGTCATCACGTTCGACGGCGAGATCGCGGACTTTCCGGTCCTGATCCAGTCAGTCGACAACCTCATCGCGGACGGCACTCGCCACTTGGTGATCGATCTGCACACGCTGCCGTTCATCAACTCGGCGGCGCTGGGCTATCTGGTCAAGGCACGCGCCAATCTCGAGCGCATGGAGGGCGAGATGGCCCTCGCGCGCGTGCAGCCAGCCATCCAGAACATCCTCGAGATGACGGGCCTGGACGCGGTCTTCCCCGCCTTCCAGTCGATCGAGGAAGCCGTCGACCATCTTGGCGGCGACGCCACCGGCGCGGCCCCCGAGGGCAAGAAGCCCGTCCGCCACAGCAACTGGCGCTGAGCCGGGGACGGCAGGTCCCTTCCGACGGGACGCGAGCCGGCGCTAGTCCTCTTCGGGGACCGTCACCTTGCGATCGAAGACCAGGGTGCGGTCGAGCTTGGCGTCCAGGGACTCGAGGATCACGTCGTAGCCGCGCTTGGGCTTGCCGCGGTAGACCTCCTTGTCCATCACGCGCAGCACCACCTCGTGGTCCGGGTCGGCCATGCGGTCGTTCAAGTAGACCGTGAAGTCCTCGGCATAGGCCTTGGTGATCTCCAGGTCGATCACGTGCTCCGCGTCCGTCTTCGAGCGCCGCGCCGTCACGTCCATGTAGTCCTCGGGCGTCGCGCAGTGCAGCCAGCGCTTCGGGCGCCGATTGGCCTTGTCCTCGTCCTTCGCGTCGGAGGGCGGCCACGGCGCGGCGTTGTACTGCCACACGATCTTGGTCGGGAACGCCTGCCGGCGCTTGTCCGCGATCCACTTGTAGCCCTTCGTCGGCTCGCCCGCCGGGAAGGTGTGCGCGATGCCGGGGTGGCACGTGAACTCGATCTGCTCGTAGCCGCCGCGGTCGTCCTTGCGCAGCGCCTCGATCTCCTCGAAGGCCTTCATGAAGGTGCCCGGCTCGCAGTTCACGTCCTTCGAGCCCGTGTAGAAGTACACGGCCACGTTGCGCATGTTCGCGACCAACCCGTGCTCGAGACGGCCGACCTTGCGGGGATCCGGCTCCTTGACCCGGTCCGCCGGCACGACGCCGTGGGCGGGAATGGCGCCCGCGAGCAGGTCCGGATGACGCCCGGCCATGAAGAACGATCCCGAGCCCCCCATCGAAAAGCCCATCGAGTAGACGCGGTCCGGATCGATCTCGTACTGGGCCTTCGCGATCTCGACGAGCGTCAGCAGGAAGCGCTCGCCGTGCACGCTGTTCCACGTGTCATGGATCAGGCGGATGCCCTGGGGGTACATCTGCATCGTCTTGGGGAGCTTCCACTTGCCGGCCGCCTCGCTCGCGCTGCCCGCGCCGACGCCCCCACCGTGCAGCCCCAGGATCAGGCCCGACTTCGGTCCGCCCTTGCCCGAGCGCAGCCACCAGGCGCGGCCGTAGGGCGAGGTGAACTCGTCCTTCTTGGCCCGCGGGCCGTGCTTCTTCACGGCCTTCCACATCAGCGCGACGATGGCATCGAGCGATCCCGGGGGCGGCTCCCCCAGCGCCTTGGCTTCCGCCAGCAGCTTCGCGCGGGTCGGGCGATCCCAGCGCTCGAAGTGCGTCTTCGGCCGGGCCTTCATCCAGCGCGTGGCCAGGTCCTGGATCTTCTTCTTGTCGAGCTTGAGCTTCGGTCCCGCCTCGAGCGAGGACGCCGGGAGAAGCAGGAGGGTCGCTAACAAGGGGAGCAGGAGCTTCGCGCGCATGGCCCGGAGTATAGGCCGCCGCGCACGCTCCCGTGGGCTGCTACCCTGCGTGGGTGGCGAGACTCTGGTGGCATGCGATCCGGTTCTTTGCGCGTCTCTGCACGTGGGGCTACTACCGCCGCTTCCGCGTGGTGGACGCCGACCGCATCCCGATGGAGGGCCCCGTGCTCTTCGTCGCCAACCACCCGAACGCCCTGGTGGATGCCGGCGCGGTCCTGCGAGCCGTCCCGCGCCCGCTCGCCTTCGCCGCCAAGCACAGCTTGTTCTCGGCCCCGATCCTCGGCTCGATGCTGCGGGGCCTGGGCGCCGTGCCGGTCTACCGCCCCCAGGACGTCGGCGGCAGCAGCCGCAAGAACATGGGCATGTTCTCGGCGTTCACGGCCCACTTCCGCAAGGGAGGCGCGGCCGTGATCTTCCCCGAGGGCTTGAGCCACATGGATCCGGTCCTCAAGGAGGTGAAGTCCGGTCCGGCACGCATTGCCCTCGATGCCGAGAAGGAAGCCGACTTCGGCCTGGGGCTGAAGATCGTGCCGATCGGCCTGCACTACGAGCCGCAGCAGGAGTTCCGCGGCGAGATCTTCGTGCGCATCGGCGAGCCCTTCACCGTCGCGGACGTCAAGGGCGTGGCCCGCAAGCCGGCCATCGTCGAGATCCAGCGGCGCATCACGGAGAGCCTGCGCCCGCTGGTGCTGCACCTCGAGGACACCGAGCTGCGCCCGCTCGTCGAGGGCATCGCCCAGGTCTACGACGAGCACCAACAGGCCAACCCCGACAAGCTCGAGATCCGCCCGCGCGGCGAGCTCGTCCAGATCGCGGGCACGTGCCTGAACCACTACCTCGTCAGCGATCCGTCCGCCGTCCAGACGGCCGAGCGCAAGTACCGCCGCTACCGCCGCCTCGCCGAGGTCTCGGGGGTCGAGCCCGCCGCCCTGGCCGGACGCGACCGGCCCCTGCGCGCGTGGATGGGCACGATCTACCTCGCGCTGGCCATCGTGCTGGGCTTCCCGATCTTCCTCATCGGTCTGCTCGTGGGGTTCGTGCCCTACCGCCTCACCGACACCCTCGCGCGCCACTACGGCGAGGCCGAAGGTGAGGTCGCGCTGCCGTTCTTCCGCATCATCCTGGGCGGGCTCGTCTTCGGCATCTACTGGGGCGTGCTCTGCGGCCTGGTCCTGTGGTGGTCGCAGTCGTGGAAGTTCACGGCCTTCTTCTTCCTCGGCGTGCTGCTGTGCAGCTACTACGGCAAGTACTACGCCGACCGCCTCTCCGGCTGGCGCTCGCGCCTGGAAGGCCTGGTCCCCTACCTCCGACGCGGCATCCACCGGGTCGGGGATGCGCGCCGGGACCTGCTCGAGTACGTCAGCACGCTGGCCGTGCGCTACGAGCAGGAGACCGACACCCAGCTCCTGCCGCCGCGCAAGGTGAAGTGGCACCAGCGCGTGCCGTGGGCGAAGGTCGTCGTCGGTCTGCTGCTCGTGGGCATCGGCTGGTTCGCGTGGGGCCTGACGGACCGCGAGATCGCGGAACTGCCCGACCGCCCCTCGGCGTGGCTCGGCATGGAACCCGCCAAGGCGCTCGCGACCGTCGAGCGCGACGAGCGCGTGCTCGCCTCCCTGCTCGACACCCTCCGGGGACTCGAAGAGGAGATGTGGGACATCACCCAGCGGTTCGACGCGGGCGAGGGCACCTTCAGCGATGTCGAGGATCAGAAGCGCATCCGGCAGGCGTTCCTGACCTACCTGGGCTGCCGCGCCGAGCTCTACCGCCTGGCCTGGACCTACCGCGATGCCGTGAACAGGCAGCTCTTCTACCGCAGCGGGGATGGGGTCCCGCGCGAGGCCCTCGTCTTCCGCGGCTTCACGGTCGGGTACGTCGCCGCGCTGGAGCTGATCCGACGCGCGATGCAGTTCATCGACACGTTCGACGACCAGCCCAATGCGCGTCGCAAGCTCAACGAGGGCGACCCGGCCTGGGACCTGCCCGCCGGCATGTACGACCACATCCGCCGCAACCTCGCCAACGGCGACGTCTACGACGAGTTGAGCAAGGCCGCCGCCCATTACCGGGAGATCACGGACGCCACGAAGAACACCCACCGGATGCTCGCGCCCACCGCGGCTCAGCTCACGATCCAAGGAGCCGCCGAGTCCGGAGCCCCGGTGGTGGCCGCGCTCGCCGACAAGCTCTGGGGCTACAAGTGGGACGCGGCGCTGGCGCGCGCCAAGGGCACGGCCGGCGAGGCGCGCTACGAGGTCTCGAAGATCTTCGCGAGTGCGGTCGGCGGCGTGCACATCCGCGAGGGCGCCCTCGACGACGGCCTGATCACCGAGGCCCAGGTCACGGCGCTGCGCACGGAGCACCTGCAGCCGGGCGACATCCTCCTGCAGCGCCGCAACTGGGCACTCAGCAACGTATTCCTCCCGGGCTACTGGACCCATGCCGCGATCTACACGGGCGGCATCGACGGACTGCGTGCCCTCGGCATCGCGGAGGACCCGCGCGTACAGGCCAAGCTGGGCACGCTGGCGGGCACGGACGCCGCCGGCCACGAGATGACCGTCGTGGAGGCGCTGGCCCCCGGCGTCATCGCGAGTGCCATCGAGATCTCCGTGGGCGAGGCCGACGCCGTCGTGGTCCTGCGCCCCATGATCCCGCCGGAGGCCCGCGCCGAGTGCGTCGCCCAGGCAATCGCCCACCTCGGCAAGCCCTACGACTTCGACTTCGACTTCTTCTCCGCCGACAAGCTCGTCTGCACGGAGCTCGTCCACCAGGCCTACGGCTCGACCGTGGACTTCCCGCTCATCGAGGTGATGGGCCGCGAGACCCTCCCGGCCCACGAGATCGCACGCAAGTGGTCGCGCGAGAACGGCACGAACCGAGCCCAGCTCCTGTTCGTTGTCATGCTGGACGCCGACCTGGAGAACGACCGGGCGGTGCCCGCCACGGAGGAGACCTTCATCGCCTCGCTCGAACGCCCCGCCCTGACCCTGCTGCAGGACGAGGACCGCGGCTCGCGCTGGCCGAAGTACTTCCTCGCTGCCCTGGCCGCGCTCCTGGCTCTCGGCTTCCTGCTGCTGCGACCCCGCCGGTGACCGCATGCGCCTGGCGTTCCTCCTGGGCCTGACCGTCGCCGCGGCCCTGGGCCTCTGGTGGTTGCTCGACGTCCACGAGCCCGAGGGCCACGGCGGCGACGCCCTCGACCCCGTGGCCGCGGCGCCGCCGGTGCTGGCGGAGGGCCAGGCGCGGGCCACACGGGCGTGACGGGGGCGTTGCACGGCTTCGTGCTGGAGGAAGGCACGCGCAAGCCCATCGCGAACGCTGTCGTCTATCTGCTGTTCAGCGAGGGGCTCGACGGCGACGGTCAGTGGCAGCACACACGCACGGGACGCCAGGGCGGCTTCCGCTTCCGCAAGATCACGTCCGGCTCGTGGGTCCTGCTCACCATGCACCGCGACTACGTCGCTCGCTCGCTCGGCGACTACGAGACACTCGATCGCGACGGGCGCACCGCCTTCGTCGACTCCATCACCCTGCATGCGCCGGCCCAGACGGGGGGCGAGCCGCGCGTCCTGCTGATGCGCGCCGCCAAGGGCCGCCAGGGGCGCGTCATCGACGAGGCCAAGCGCCCCGTGCCGGGCGCGCATGTCGTGATCGACCTGAGTTCCTACCAGATGGCCTCGGCCCTCGGCGCCAGCATGTACTTCCCCGAGGATCGCCCGGTAGCCATCGCGGACGCCGAGGGACGATTCCGACTCCCCGCCATGCCGGAGGGCCTCGCGGAGGTCGACATCGCGGCCTACACGCCCCAGCACGCCGGGATCGAGCGCAGCGATCTCGACCTGGACGACGGGACGGACGAGATCGTGCTCGTCGTGAAGCAGGTGGCGACCCTCTCCGGGCATGTGCAGTACGCCGATGGGCGGCCGGCCGCCGGCCTCTCGATCTACCTGAGCACCCCCCTCTCGGTGCTCGACCACGAGGAGTCACCGCGCACGGACGCGGAGGGGAACTTCGAGTTGACGCGCGTGCCGCCGGGCACGACCGAGCTGGACTTCTACATCGAGGACCCGTGGCTCGAGCTCGAGGATCATGAGATCCCCGAGGTGCAGCCGGGCGAGACGCGCACGGGCCTCACGTTCACGATTCAAGCCGGCAAGCTCATCCAGGGACGACTCGTCGACAAGGCGGGACTGCCCCTGGCCGATCAGGACCTCGACCTGCGCCACGACCAGCCCGGCACCTCCGACCACGGGGACTGGGCCGACTCCACGCAGACCGATGCGGACGGGACGTTCTCGCTGACGACGCTCCTCGAGGGTCCGTTCCTGCTCTTCCACGATCGCGGCGATGCCGAGTTCCTGCTCAAGGACCGCATCATGCCGGACGGCGTCCCCCTGGTGCTCGTCGGCGAGCGCTACACGCCGACGGTCATCACCGTGCGGGTCGTGGATTCCGCGGGCGAGCCCGTCCCCCGCTTCCTCCTCCATGGCAGCGGCATGATCGTCGACTGGGAGGACGATGAAATCGCGCGCGACTTCGACGAGGTACTCGGCGAGGGCGGTCGGGTCCGTCTGCCGCTCGTCGGCAAGGCGCCCTGGAACCTCATCGTCCATGGCGCCCGGCGCCTCGACGGCCTCCCGCTGGACGCCGGCACGGGGCACGCGACCCTTGCGGCCCTGCCCACCGAGCCCGTCGTGATCACGCTGCCGCCGGCAGGCTCCGTCGAAGTCGCCTTCGAGGACGAGGCCGGCGTCCCGGTGCCCGGCGTCACCATGGTCGTCGAGCCGGAAGATGGGCTGCTGGAGACCATTTCGCCGGCCCGCTTCCGCATCCACGGGATCTCACGCCTCGATGACTCGATCGGCGTCGAGATACGCGTCCCCGCCGGCTTCGTACGCCGCGACACCCTCTGGATCGATCCGGACGACGGCGATCGCACCATCGTCCTGCGGCGCGGGCAGCGCCTCGCAGGCCGGGTCACATGCCCCCTGGCACTGGGCCCGGCCGACTTCGCCGCGATCCACCTGCAAGCCGAGTGGTGGGGCCAGGAGAACGGCGAGCGCGACGGCGCCGACATCCTCGTGGGCCCCGACGGCCGCTTCGAACTCACGGGGGTGCCGCCCGTCGACAACATCTGGATCGGCGAGCACGAGGATCACGAGTTCCCACGCGACCTCTATCTGACGTCCAGCGTCAAGGCGAAGCTCGGGGACACCGAGGTGATCGTGCCGCTGGAAGCCGGCGCAGGCCTGCAGGTGCACCTGACAGGCGCGGGAGAGGGACGCTTGCGGCTGGTCGACGCCATCATCGGCGTGATCCCGGTCGCGGACCGGCTGGCAGGACGCGTCGTCGAGTGGGGCTCGCCGGACGAGGACGGCCACGTACGCTTTCGAAGCCTGCCGCCGGGGGCGTACGACGTCGTGCTGTTCAACACGGACATCGAGTCCATCCTGGCCAGCCGGGCTGCCGTACCCACCGGGACCGACCTCCGCATACCACTCCCTGCGGTGGCCTCCATCGACATCACCGTGGAAGCCGTCGCCCCCACGCACTTCGCGCGCATCATGACCTGGTGCGCCGCCGCGCCGGACGCCATGGGCCGCATGGAGGGCGAGTCCATGCGACCCGAAGGGGCGTTGCCCGCCGATGTCCAGCTGAGCCTGGACAAGCTTGCGGCCGGCGAGCGCTACACCTTCATGGCGGTCGAGTACGACGACAGCAGCACGCTGACGCGTGCGGGTGTCGTCACGGGCGTCCGCCCCGGCGGCGAGGGGGCCGTCATCCGCCTCGCGCCCGTGGTGATGATCACGGGCCGTGTGGAGGGCGAGAGCGAGGACGATGACTTCGAGGTGGCCGTGGCGACACCGCACCTACGGCGGCACGTGAGCCGCGCGGGAAACGACTTCCGCATCGCGCTGCCTCCGGGGCGCTACGACGTGCTCCTGCTCGACCCCACGGGCAAGACCGTGGCCCGCATCGACGGCGTGACCGCCGGGGGGCACGACCCCCTCGTGCTGCGCGCCCCGTCCAAGACGCGCTAGCGCGGTATGCTCGCCTCTCCATGCTGGAGAGCGTCATGTCCATCCCGCGCCGCACCCCGAACTTGCTGCTCCCTCTCCTCCTGGGGATCGCCCTGCTGCCCTGCCTGCCCTCGGGGGTGTACGCCGAAGACGAGCCGCAACCGGCGCCGAAGGCCGAGGCGCCCACGGAGGCCCAGCAGGCCGCGCTGCAGGCCCTGGACGCCGCCTACAAGCTCCAGCAGGCCGGCAAGTCGGCCGAGGCCGCGGACGCGTTCCCGGCAGCGCTCGCCCAACTCGCCGAAGCCAAGGCGCCCCTGGCATGGATCGCGCGGGGGCACCACGAGTTCGCGGCGTGCCTCGCGGGGCTCAAGCGCCTCGAGCCCGCCTTGGAGCACGCACGCAAGGCCGTCGAGCTGCGCCGCAAGGTCTTCCAGGGCGACGACGCCGAGCTGGCGACGAGCATCAACAACCTCGCGTACATCGCGCGCAGCCTCTCGCGGAAGGAAGAGGCCCTGCGCGCCAGCAAGGAGGCCCTGGCCATGCGCCTGCGCGTCCTCCCGAAGGACGACCCGGAGATCCCGTTCGCGTACGACGCGGTCGGCATCGACCTCACGGGCGCAGGGCGCGATGCAGAAGCGCTCGAGGTCTTCCAAGCGGCGCTCGCCGTGCGCCGGCGCATCCTGCCCGCAGACGCCCCGCGCATCACGACGAGCCTGAGCCAGATCGCGATCATGCAGTTCCGCCTGGGCCGGCAAGCGGAAGCGGTTCCGCTCCTCGAAGAAGCCCTCGCGCGCCGCCGCACGCAGTATGGCGGTGACCACGGCAGCGTGGCGTCCGCCATGGGCAACCTGGCCTCCGCCTACGGCGCCCTGGGGCGCTCCAAGGAGGCCTTGCAGATGAAGCGGGAAGCCCTCGCGATGTCGCGCCGCCTCTTCACGGGCGATCACGAGCGCTTGGCCACGGACCTCAACAACGTGGCCATGAGCCTGCGCGATCTCGGCCGTCAAGCAGAGTCGCTGCCGCTCCTCGAGGACGCCCTGGCGATGCGGCGGCGGCTGCTCCCCCACGACAACGAAGAGGTAGCCCAGTCCCTCTCGAACCTGGCTCTGATTCTCGGCGAACTGGGCCGCCGCGAGGAGGGCTTCGGCTACGACGAAGAAGCACTCGCCATGCGGCGGCGGCTGTACCAGGGCGACCACCGCTCGCTGGCCGTCAGCATCCACAACATGGGGGGCGCCCTGCAGGAACTGGGTCGCGCCGAGGAAGCGCTGGCCCACTACCGCGAAGCCTACGCGAGGCGCCGACGGCTCTACGAGGGCGACCACGTGGCCTTCACGGTGAGCCTCAACAACATCGCCCACGCCCTCACGAAGCTGGGACGCCAGGCCGAAGCCGTCCCCCTGCTCGAGGAAGCGCTCGCGATGTGCCGCAGGCTCTTCCAGGACGACGACCCGGCGACCCCGGACGACCACCCGGAGACGGCGCGCGCGCTCAACAATCTGGGGATGGCGTACGGCACGGCGGAGCGCACGGAGGACGCCGCCCGCGTCTGGCGCGAGGTGATCGCCATGGGCGAGCGCATGGCATGGAGCCGACGCCACATCCCTCTCGTAGGCCTGGCGCGCCAGGAACTGGCGGCGGGCCGCGCCCCGGCGGCCATCGAGCTCCTGGAGGACGCGATCGCGAGCATCGAAGCCCGGCGACGTCATGCCCGCGGGCTGCAGACGGAGGGCCAGGCGCGCTTCGCGGCGCAGATGCGCGGCGGCTCGGACCCGTACCCGGTCATGGTCGCGGCGCAGGTCACGGCCGGCGACACCGCCGGGGCGCTGGCCTCCCTCGAGCGGGGTCGCGCCCGCGCGCTGCTCGACCTGTTGGAAGCAGGCCGACACGCCCCCATGACCGAGGCGCTCGAGCGTGCGCGCGCCGCAGGCGATGCCAAGCGCATCGAGGAACTCCAACACGTGGACGCCAGCGTGCGCGACGCCGAAAGCGCCCTGGTGCTGGCGAGCCGCTCGGTGGAGAAGGCCGCCCGCCGGCGCAACCGTCCAGCCTTGCGCAAGGCACGCGCGGCGGAGGCGGCCGCGCGCCACGGCGTCGACACGGCGCTGCGCCAGCGCCTGTTCGCGCTCCGCGACGCCCTGCCGGAAGCGCGGCCCCTGGATGCCACGCACATCCAGGGCCTGCTGGCGCCAGGCGAGCGCATGCTCGCCTACATGCTGGGCAAGCGCGCGTCCTACGTATTCCTCGTGCGCCCGCACGGCGAGCCCATCGACGCGATCCGCCTGATGCAGGATGGCAAGACCCTCACGCCGCAGCGCACCGCCGCCGCCGTCGACGCCTACCTGCAGCGGCTCGAGACGACGGGCAGCGCGGACGTCGCGGGCGACGTCCATCCCGGGGAGACGCTGTTTGGCCTGCTCGTCCCCGCGCGCGCCTGGGCCGAGGTTCGCAAGGCCCCGCGCGTGTACGTCCTGCCCCACGGCGCCCTGCACCGCCTGCCCTTCGAGGCGCTCATCGTGGGACGCCGCGAGGACGGCGTCGCCCACTGGGTCGATGAAGCGCCGCCGGTGGCGTATGCCCCCTCGGCGTCGGTCCTCGCATGGCTACGCGGGCGGACCGATGCGCAGGCCGCCGCCCCCACGGCCGGCGCCGCACTGGCAGCCCTGGGCGATCCGGACTTCGGAGGCGCGGCGCTGCGCCGCTGGCCGACCAGCGGCGT
>JARGNS010000056.1 GCA_029213105.1 Planctomycetota bacterium | reverse complement strand
AGCGATCCTCGCGGCGGCGGGCGGCACGCACTCGCCCGAAGCCGAGGCCTGCATCGCGATGTGGGCGGGGAGCCGGGCAGGCCTCGTCACCCTCCTGCGGTCCTGCGCCAGCGGCCGGGAGCTCCTCGAAGCCGGTCATGGCGAAGACGTCGCGTTTGCCTCGCAGCTCGACGTCGAGGATGTCGCGCCGCGCCTGACGGACGGTGCCTACCGCCCCGACCTTGAGAAAGATGCCTGAGGCGGGCGCTGCCACCGGCCACCGCGTAGCATGACGGGCCCCGCGGGCCGCGGCCGGATGCCTGTCTTGTGTGGCCCGACAAGGAGTGTGTCCGTGGAACACGGCGCCGAGTCCCGCATGCCGGAGGATCGACCGATCATCGATTGGGAGGTCGCACGCCGTTCCATCCCCGGTGGCGAGGCCGGCCTGCGCGACGTCGGCGGCATGATGCTGGAGGACGGGCCCCGCCTGCTCGCCGAGTTGCGCGCCGCCCTGGACGCGGCGGACGGCCCCCGCGCCCGTCTGGCCGCCCACACCCTCCTCGGCGGCGCGCGCCACTTCGGGGCAGCCGCCGTCATCCACGCGGCCGCCACGATCGAAGCCCACCTCGCCGCCGAGAACCTGGACGCCGCGGCCGCCGCGACGCCGGCGCTCGAGACCCAGCTGGCGCGCTTGCTGGAGGCGCTCCGCGCCGCCGCGAAGGGGGGCTAGATGGACCCCCACGAGAACCCCACGGCGAAGATCCTCGTCGTCGACGACAGCGCCATGGACCGCAAGGTCGCCGGCGGCTTCGTGACCGAGGCCGGCTTCGAGGCCTTCTACGCCGAGAGTGGCCAGGACGCGCTCGATCACGTCGAGCGCGACGCCCCCGACATCGTGCTGACCGACCTGCGCATGCCCGGCATGGACGGACTGCAGCTCGTAACCGAGATGCGCGCGTCGCATCCCGACGTCCCGGTCATCCTCATGACGGCCCACGGCAGCGAGGAGACCGCGGTCGCCGCCCTGCGCGCCGGCGCGGCCAACTACGTGCCGAAGACCGAGCTCTGGCGCGATCTCGCGCAGGCCATCCAGGTGGTGCACGACGCCATGCTGGCCGCACGCGGGCGCGCCCAGGTCCGCGACCTCCTCCAGGAACAGAGCCTGCACTACGTGGTGGGCTGCGAGCGAGGCACGACGCGGGCCCTCGTCGGCCATCTGCAGGAGGCGCTGCGGCAAGGCCACCTCTGCGAAGAGACGGACTTGATCCGCGTGGGTACCGCACTGACCGAGGCCCTCGCCAACGCCCGCGACCACGGCAACCTCGAACTGGACTCCACGCTGCGGGCGCCGGGGGATGGCAGCTACAGCCGCTTGCGCCTGGAGCGCATGGCCCAGGCCCCCTACTGCGAACGTCGCGTGCATGTCCACGCGCTGCTCACGGCCACCGAGGCCACGTTCACCGTGCGCGACGAGGGACGCGGCTTCGACGTGACGCAGTTGCCCGACCCCCGCGATCCCGCCAACCTCCTGAAGCCCAGCGGACGCGGCATCGTCCTCATCCGGACGTTCATGGACGAGGTCACCTTCAACGAGCAGGGCAACGAGATCCGCATGGTCATGCGGCCCGACCCGGACAGCGACTAGCCCCGCGTCCCGGGGCGGAGGAAGCGCGCCAGGATGGCCTGCAGTCGGCGCGGATCGATCGGCTTGCCGAGGAAGTCATCCATGCCGACCTCCGTGCAGCGCTCGCTATCGCGCTGCATCACGCTGGCGGTCATCGCCACGATCGGAGTGCGCGCGACATCGCCCTCGAGCGCACGCACCTGCGCCGTGGCGTCGTACCCATCCATCACCGGCATCTGGCAGTCCATGAGGACGAGGTCGTACACACCGGTCTGGATGGCCGCCACGGCCTCGCGGCCGTCCATGGCCGTATCCACGCGACAGCCGTGGGCGTCGAGCAGCTTGCCGACGACGTAGCGCGCAATGCGATCGTCCTCCGCGAGCAGGACGCGCCCGTCGAAGTGCAGGCGGGCATCGACCGGCCCTGTCGGGGCGCCGGGCGCGCCCTCGGCCGCCTCGGCGATCAACGTGAACGTGAACCGGGAGCCCGCCCCCGGCACGCTGCTCGCTTCGATCTCGCCCCCGAGCAAGCGCACGAGTCGGCGTGCGATGCCCAGGCCCAGTCCCGTGCCCCCGAAGCGCCGCGCATCGGAGGCATCGGCCTGCGTGAAGTCCTCGAACAGCCCCGGGATGGCCTCGGGCTCGATGCCGATGCCCGTGTCCTCGACATCGAAGGTGAGCTTGTCCGGTGCCTCCCAGGCCACCCGCACGGTCACGCCACCACGCTCGGTGAACTTCACGGCGTTGCCCGCGAGGTTCATGAGGATCTGGCGCAGCCGGAGGGAGTCCGTCCGTACGAACGCCGGCACGGCGTCCTCCACGTGCTGTTCGAAGGTCAGGCCCTTCTCCACGACGCTCGCGCGCAGCAGCTCGTCGATCTCCCGCGCGACGGTACGCACGTCGACCGGCCCCACCGAGATGTCCATCTTCCCGGCCTCGATCTTCGAGAGGTCCAGGATGTCGTTCAGGATGCCGAGCAGCGCCTTGCCGGACTGATCGATGCGCTCGATGTCCTTGCGCTGGGGCTCGTCGAGGTCGGAATCGAGCAGGAGATGGGCCATGCCGAGGATGCCGGTCAGGGGCGTCCGGATCTCGTGGCTCATGTTCGCCAGGAAGAGGGACTTGGCCTCGTTCGCGGCTTGCGCGCGCGAGACCGCCTCGCGCAGGCGCTCCTCCACATCCTTGCGCTCGAAGAGCGTGGGGATCTCGTAGACCGCCTTGTCGCGCGCCTCGTCGGAGGTGCCGGAGAGCACGCGCTCGACGTGCTCGTGCATCCGGTGCGGCGGTGCCATCACGAAGGTGCAGTTCTCGTCCCCCTTGGCCTTGCATGCGATCTCCGTCGCAAGGAGGGGAATGCCGAAGCTCTCCTCGCACCAACCCGCGGAGTAGCCCGCATTCA
The DNA here is from genome assembly GCA_029213105.1 of Planctomycetota bacterium. Lineage (GTDB taxonomy): Bacteria > Planctomycetota > PLA2 > PLA2 > JAEUHO01 > JAHEIK01. The sequence continues at coordinate 9,607 of JARGNS010000056.1, read as the reverse complement.
TGACGCACACGGGGACGTCCGCGACCTTCCCCGCCTGGATCCAGCTGTGGGATTCGAACGAGAACGGGTGGTGGTAGGTGATGAAGAAGTCGTCATCCGGCGTAGGCGTGCTCTCGGGGAGGATGTCCACGAAGGCCCACCCCGTGTACGCGAAGTGCACGGGCCCGGCCGAGAGCTTCGCCACGGGATCGGTCACGCCCATCTTCTCGTGGAAGTTGCGCGCGTCGTTGATGCCGATCACGTGCGCCATGTCGAAGAGCAGGGTCTTCCCGATGTGCAGGGCCTCCGACGCCCCCCGATCGGCGTACAAGCTCTGGACGGCATCGAGGAACCCGTAGGAGAGCGAGGTGGCTCGAATGAGCAGGTAGCGCTCGCCGGAGATCTCGATCGTGCCCTGGCTTGGATCCGCTTCGAAGGCGCGGAAGTAGGCCCCCACCGTTTCCTGCGCCACATCGAACACGGGCCGCAGCGGCTCGGGTACACGCACGGTATCGCCGTCGCTCGCGAAGCGACTCGCACGCAGCCGCTCGATCTCGGCCTCGAGCGCGGCGATGCGCGCTTCGAGCTGCTGCTCTCGCGTGGGCTGACCTGTCATGGCGAGGGCTCAGTATCGACGGCAGCGCCTGTCGCGTCCATCACCCTCGACGCCGGGCTTCACACCTCGAGGCGCCGTCGGAGGGGCCGCCCCCCTGGGCGCGGCCTCAGTCGTTCTCTTCGAGCCAGCGGGCCACGTCGTCGTACTGGCCGCCCCGGTTCGAGAAGCTGGCGTAGTTGCGTGCGGTGTCGAGCCACTCCCGCGTCGAGGGCTGGATGCTCTTGGCCGCCTTGGCCAGCATCTTGCGCGTGATGCGCGCCGGCGTGCCGCTGCGCATCTCTTGGGTGATCGCCTGCTCGGCGGCCCGCTCGACCACGGCCATGAGGTCCGCACCGGAGAACTCGCGCGTCGCGCGCGCAAGCGCCTCGTAGTCCGGCGTCTCGTGGGGAACTTCGCGCAGGTGGATCTCGAGGATCGCCTGACGGGCGGCCGCATCCGGCGGCGGCACGAACACGACCCGATCGAAGCGACCCGGGCGGCGGAACGCCGTGTCGACGCCCCACGGGGCGTTCGTGGCGGCGAGCACCATCAGGTTCTCGTTGCTCGCGTGGATGCCATCCATCTCGGTCAGAAGCTGGTTGATCGTGGTCGTCAGGGCGGAGCCGCGCGCGTCGCGACGGTTCATGCCCAGCGCGTCGAGCTCGTCCACGAAGATGACCGTCGGTGCATGCCGGCGGGCGGTCTGGAAGATCTCCGCCAGGCGGCGCTCGCTCTCGCCGAGCCAGCGCGAGAGGACATCGGCCACGCCGACACTCAAGAAGCGCGCGTTGCACTCCCCCGCCGTGGCGCGCGCCATGTACGTCTTGCCGCACCCGGGGGGACCGTAGAGCAGGATCCCGCCGCCGGGGCGCTTCTTGAACTTCTTGAACAGCTCGGGATTGAGGAACGGATAGACGACATGCATCCGGACGCGCTCCTTGAGCTCGTCCATGCCGCCGACTTCCTGGAACGTGACGCGTGCGAGCTTGGGCGCCGCGCTGCCGTCCACGTCCAGGACCTCCTGAAGCTCCTCCGGTGTCGGTGCGTCCGCGACGGACGACTCGGGCGCGGGGTCGTGGGGCGCGGCGTCGTCGGGCGCGGGGGCTGTGGGGACCGGGTCCGTGGGCAGCGGCGGCGGCGCGGGCGGCGCGGCGTCGCCATGGATCCACGCATCGAAGGCCGCGTCCTCCAACGACTCGTCAATCACGACGGCGATGCCGTAGTGATGGCGCGCATCCTCACGCAGGCCGCGAGCACGGAAGAGATGGGCCAGGGCCAGGTGGGCCTGCGCGTCGCGACGATCGCGAGCGACCATCGCCCGGTAGTGCTCCAGCGCGCGGGCCGGGTCGGAGACCTGCAGGACGCGCCCGGCGAGGTGCTGGGCCGCCGCGTCGTCAGGCAGGCGCACCTCGTGGATGAGCGCGGCGGCGGCGGCAGCGTCTCCGCGCCCCAACAGCAGCTCGACGAGATGCGAGCGGGCCTGCCAGTTGTCGGGCTGGCTCTCGACGAGTTGGCGCAGCAGATCGAGGGTCTGGTCGTCGGCACTCATGACTGGGCATCCTCCCCCACCAGGGCGCGCCGGCGACGACGTTTCTGACGCCACTCCCCGATGCTCTGCCACGTGCCCCAGAGCCCCAGCACCAGGTAGACCCCGATGGCCCCCACGAAGAGCCAGGCCATGGTCGTCGAACCCCCATCCGTCCGGGCGAAGCGCCAGATGCCGTACCAGAAGGCTGCGGTGAGGAGCAGGAACAGCCCCATGCGCACGGGGAAGGGCCAGCGATGGACCCCCCGCTTGCGGGGGGCGACCGCGGAGGCGCGGGCGCGCAGGTCCCCGAGCGTGAAGAACTGCCAGGCCTTGAGCACGGGCCAGAGCAGGACGCAGTAGAGCAGCGTCAGGGCCAGCGCGAACAGCAGGACGACCCAGCCGATCTTGGCGAGGCACGCGATGAACCATGCCCACCAGGGCACCTTGCTGAAGGCGTACCACATGGTGCGCAACCAGCGGCCCGGCGCACTGAGGGCCTGGTAGACGAGCGACTGCCGACGCAGGACCTCGTAGAAGGTGCCGCGGAACTCGCTGTTGGCCGGCTCGAGCCGCAGCGCTTCGCCGACGTGGCGCTCGGCCTCGTCGATCTCGCCGCGCTCCAGATGGGCCGTGCTGAGGTTGTAGTGGACGTAGGCGTTGTCGGGCTCTGCGTCCAGTGCATCGTGGTAGTGCTGGATCACCGCCGGGGAGGCGATCACCGTGCGACGGTCTTCGATACGGGCGCGCAGGTGCAGCGCGCTGGTGCTCTCGGGATCGAGGTCGAGTGCGTGGTCCAGGGCGTCGAGGGCCGCGTCCGGATCGTCGCTCCAGTAGGCGATCTCGGCCTTCTCGACCCAGTACGGGGCGTAGTCGGGATCGATCCGGATGGCCCGGTCGACGTGCTTCTCGGCCACGTCGTAGCGCTCGCGCCGTCGCTCGGCCACGCCCAGGCGGTAGTGCACGAAGTCGTCCTCGGGATCGCACGCCAGCGCCTGCTCGAACGCCTTGACGGCGTCCTTGTGGCGGTCGCGCTGCAGGTCGGCTTCGGCCCGCATGCGGAAGCCGAACGCCTCATGCGGGCGGGCCTCGATCAGTTGGGCCGCGATCGCCTCGAGCTGCTCGGCGTTGCCCGAGCGCAGGTAGGCATCCGCCTGGGCGGCAAGGCTGTCCCAGCGCTGTTCCTCGGCATCCGTCATCGGCCGGGGAAGGTAGCAGGCCCGCACGCACGGCTCCACGACCAGCCCGGCGAGCCGGCGCATGCGGCCCGCGGCACGGCGAGACCCGTGCGCGGCGAGCGCGGGCCACCGGAAGGTGGTACCCCCAACGGGATTTGAACCCGTGTTTTCGGCTTGAAAGGCCGATGTCCTGGACCAGGCTGGACGATAGGGGCGCGCGTGCGGCGTCTGAAGGGGTAGAGGGTCGTTCGCGGACCGGGATTGTCAAGCGCGGGCTAGTTCGCCGGCTTGAAGAGCCGCGTCAGCCAGTCGCGCCAGCGGTCGGCATTGTCCCCCACGGCCTGCCAATCGATCGGCATCGCCTTGAAGTCCGCCCCCGGGCGCCACTGCAGCCGCGCCTCCTCCGGCAGCGGCACGCCCTCGCGCAGCGGGATCTGGGCCGAGCGGCTGCGGGCCAGCTCCTCCTCCACGATCGGGCTCACCAGCCAGCGCAGGAGGCGCTCGGCGTCCTGCGGGTGCGGCCCGCCCTTCACGATCGCCGCCGTGTTCGGGATCAGCACGGTGCCGATGTCGTCGTCGGCGCTGTCCGGGTAGACCACGACCAGGTTCCCCTTCGGGTCCTTCTCGGTGAGGGCGATGTAGCTGTCGTCCGTGTCGGTCAGGCCGAAGCACACCTTGCCGCTCGAGTCGGCCACGGTGCGCATCACGCGCCCGTTGCTGGAGACGACCTTCATGGTCCCCTCCTCGCGCGCGGCCGCGACGGCCTCGAAGAACTTCTTCGCTCGTGCCTCGTTGCCCGTCAGGAGCGCCACGGCGTGGGTGTAGGTCGTGCCCGTCAGCGGCTCGGCCATGCTGGTGGCGTAGCCCATCGCGGCGTACTTGGGGTCGAGCAGGTCCTCGACCTTGCGCGGCCAGTCCTTGGGATCCGGCAGGAGTTCCTTGTTGACGAGGAACACGCGCGCGCGCGCGCCGAACGCCACGTACTTGCCGCCGGGATCACGCCAGGCCCCGGGGAACTGCTCGGCCACGCCGGTCGGCAGCGGCGCCATCACGCCGCTCTTGCAGAGATGCACCATGTGCATGATCTCGTTCGACCAGTAGACGTCCGCGCGCGGCCGGCCGCGCGCCTCCCAGATCCGCTTGGGCAGGCCCACGCTGCGCATGGCCTCGGTCTCGCCGTGGTAGTCCACGGCCACGCCGGTCTGCTGGCGGAACAGGTCGGCAATCCGGCGGCTCTGGTCCTGGTCGACCCCGCAGTAGAGGGTCACCTTGGCCTCGTCGCTCCCGCCGCAGGCGGCGAGGGGGAGGGCCATCAGGAGGCAGAACAGGAGGCGGGAGATCGTGTGGTGCATGAGTCCTCTTTCGTATCCCTGCGGTAACACCGTGGCAAGTCCGATACGTCGACCGGAGGCCCGGGAAGGGTGATGGGAGGGGCTAGAGATCGCGCAGGCGGCCCCGACGGGCGGCCTCCTTGAAGCGGTTGGCGTCCACGCCGAGGGTCTTCAGCTTCTTGTGGAAGTTGGGGCGGCTGATGCAGGCCAGGCGGGCCGCGGCGGCCACGTTCCCGCCGGTCTGGACCAGCAGCTCCTGGACGTACTGGACCTCGAACTTGCGCTGGGCCTCGCGCAGGGGCATGGGCCCCGAGGCGGACTCCGGAGCGGCCCGGCTGCTGCCGTTGGCACCGTGGCTGCCGTTGCCGGCGGTCGGGGCCGGGGAGCCCTCGCGGCCCCGCAGGGAGGCCAGCTCGGCCTCCACATCCTCGAAGCCATCGGGGGAGAGGCGGCGCTCGACGAGGGCCCGCAGGCGCCTGTTTTCAAGGCTCAGACGGGATTCCTCGATGGCGCGGCCGAGGATGCGCGCGACGTCATCGACGGCGAAGGGCTTCTGGATGTAGTCGCGCGCGCCCCGGCGCATCGCCTCCAGGGCGATCTCCATGGTGCCGTAGCCGGTCATGACGACGACGGGCACGGCGGTGTCCATCTCGACGAGGATCGCCGTGATGTCGAGCCCCGAGAGGTCGGGCAGCTTCACGTCGGTGAGGACGGCGTCGAAGCCCCCCGCGACGAACTCCTCCACGCCCGCGCGGCCGGTGGCCGCCGCGGCGCAGCGGAAGCCCGCCCGCTCGAGTCCCTTGACCAGGGCATGGCGCCTCGACTCCTCGTCATCGATGACGAGTACCCGGGGACGACCGCCGTTCATGTCGCTTTGCATCATGACGGAGGGACCGCAACTCGCGGGCCGGACCGCGGCCCCGGCCCTGCGCGGGTCACTCGGCGGCGGCCGCCAGGGGAATCGCCACCGTGAAGCAGGCCCCGCCCTCCGGGGCGTCCGAGACCCGGATGGATCCGCCGTGGCGCTCCACGATGCCGTAGCTGACGAAGAGTCCGAGGCCGGTCCCGTCCTCGCGGCCCGTGAAGAACGGCTCGAACACGCGGTCGCGCTCCTCGGGCGGCACGCCGGGGCCCCCATCGCGCACCTCGATGACGCCCTGGCCCCCATCGCGGCGGGTGGCGATCACGAGCGTCTCGCCGTCATCGACGGCGTGCATGGCGTTGGTGACGAGGTTCAGCACGACCTGGTGGATCTGGCCCTCGTCGCCGAGGACCACGGGGGCGTCGGCCTGCTGCCGGTCCACCGCGAGGCGACGCTGGCCCAGCGTCGGCCCGGCGGCACGGAGCACATCCGCAACCACGTCCTCGAGCGCCACGGGTACGAGAGCACGCTGGCCGGGGCGCGCGACATCGAGCAGCGCCTGCACGAGCACGGCGGCCCGCCTGGCCGTCTTGTGGGCCACGTCCAGGTCCTCGAGTACGGACGGGTCCGTGCTGTCGGCCCGCGCGCCCTCGATGCACCCCAGGATGCCGCCGAGGAGGTTGTTGAACTCGTGCGCCACGCCGCCGGCCAAGGTCCCGAGGCCGGCCATCTTCGCGGCCTGCACGAGACGGTCGCGGGTGGCCTCGAGCTCCTCGAGGGCCTTCGTGCGCTCGGCCAGGGTGCTCTCGAGGTCGGCCGTCTTGCGGGCGACCTCGTCCTCGAGGCCCGCGGTCGCACTGCGCATCTGGTCGCGCATGCGCTCGACGTCATGCGCGAGGGCACGCAGTTCCTCGGCCCCGCCGGCTTGCTGGGGCACCGGCGTGGCCAGGTCGCCCCCCGCGATGCGTGTCACGGCGCCGCGCAGGCGCTGCACCGGCCGCACGACAAGCACGAGCAGGGTGACGCCCAGGATGAGGGCCATGCCCAGCAGCAGCAGGCCCAGCCGGATGGTCAGGGCGCGGGCGCGATCGGCGGCGGCCTGCTCGGCCTGGGCGGCGGCCTCCGTGTGTCGCTCGGCCGCGGCGACGTCGATGCGCGCCTGGATGTGGCGCTCCATGCGACCGCGCAGGATGGCGATGCGCTCGCTCTCGTCGCGCCCGCGCTTGCGGACCTCCGAGACGAACGCGTCCATGATGGCCTCGACATCGATGCGCGCGGGATCGTCCGCGCGACGGTAGAGCGCCAGCGGCTCCTGCTCGAGCCACGCCCGCAAGCGCTTGGTGTGGCCGTCGGAGAGGCCGACGGCGATCTCCTGCGACAGGGCGAGCAGCTCCTCGGTCAGTCGGCGCACCTGCTGCTCGGCCTCGTCCTGCTGGGCCTGGGCGTCGGCACGCGAGGCACGCTGGTCCTCGGCCGCGATCCACGTGACGACGAGCACGCCGAGCAGGACGACCACGCCTACGACCAGCAGGAGGGTCAGGGTGACGAGCGAGCGCTTCAACGGGCGGCCTTCGGCTTGCCGCGCTTGAGCTTGTCGGCGCGGGCGAGGAAGGCGAGCGGAAGCTCGAAGCCGATGGCGTCCGCCGCGGCAAGATCGACCCACACCTCGAAGCCCGGCACGGCCCGGGTGGTCGGCTTGGCGTCCGGCTCGGTGCGCAGCTTGCGGCCCTCGTCGGCGGCGGCCTTCCCGAGCAGGTCGTGGCGCGGGACGATCACGACCACGGCACCGAGGCCGAAGTGCGCGCGGTTGTCGCTCACGAGCGGGAGCTTCTCCTTGCGGGAACGCGCCAACGCCGTCGCGAAATCGTCGGGTGGGTTGGCGGGGTCGCGTCGAAGCCAGCGCACCGCGAGAGGCATGCTCGTCGACCGCATGGAGGGCAGTCGTCCATGCATGCGATCGAGCAGGGCCTCGACCTGCTCCATTGCGATGTCGCAGTACACGACCGCGCCGGTCGCCGCCTGGGGCAGCGGCACGAGGGGCTTGCGCTTGGCGGTGTAGCGCGTGACCGCCATCACCGTGGGCAGGCGCGTCCCGACGGCCTGGACGGCCGCGCACGCCGCGTCACCGATCACGAAGATCGGGTCGATGGGCTTGCCGCCCTCGCGCCGCGGTGCGGCGGCCATGGCCTGGCGCTCGAGGAAGCCGGCGATGCCCCCGGTCGTGGGGTCCGGGTCGTGACGGCACACCCGCGGCAGGTGGCCCAGCTCGAGCCCCTTGCGCAGCCCGTCGTAGGCCGCGAGCAGGCCGGCGTCGTCGGCATCCACGAGCGCATGCAGGCCGCACGTGGTGCCGGCCTCTTCCTCGCCCATGGCGGGCAGGGCCACGAGGAGCACGGTCAGGAGGATGCACAGGCGTCGCATGTCGACGCCCACGGTACCCGACCTGCGCTCAGAGCAGCGCGCCGGGTTCGCCGGTGGCGCTCACGTCGAGATCGAGCTCGCTCGTGATGTCGGCGGCCAGCAACTGGGCGCCTCGCAGGGCGATCATGGCGCCGTTGTCGGCGCAGAGGCCCATGGACGGGAAGCGCACGTGCACGCCGGCCGGGGCCTTGGCGGCCAGGTCGGCGCGCAGGCGCTGGTTGGCCGCCACGCCGCCACCGACCACGAGGTCCGCGTAGCCCTTGGCCTCCACCGCCGCGAGGGAACGAGTCACGAGGGCATCGACGACGGCCTGCTCGAAGGACGCGGCGACGTCGGCGTAGGTGGTCTCGAGGTCGTCGCGGTCGGGTGCGTCGCGGCGGCCGCCGGGGCCCTTGAGGTGGTAGAGCACGGAGGTCTTCACCCCGGAGAAGGAGAAGGCGAGGGGATCGCTCTTCACGCGCGCACGGGGGAAGCGGACGGCCTTGGGGTTGCCGCCCTCGGCCAGCTTGCTGACCGACGGGCCGCCCGGCTGCGGCAGGTCGAGCATGACGGCGACCTTGTCGAAGCACTCGCCGGCCGCGTCGTCGATGGTCTGGCCGACGACCTCGATCTCGAGGGGACTGCGGCAGTCGTACAGTGCGGTGTGTCCGCCGGAGGCGACGAGGGCGAGGAACGGGAACGCCAGGTCGGGGTGCTCGGCGAGCGCGGCGGTGCAGTGCGCTTCGATGTGGTGGACGCCGACGAGCGGGATGCCGAGGGTGAGGGCGAGGCTCTTGGCGGCGGAGACCCCGACGATGAGTGCGCCGACGAGTCCGGGGCGGTTGGTGACGGCGATCGCGTCGAGGTCGCGAAGGGTGATACCGGCCTTCTCGACGGCGCGTTCGATGACGCGGGTGATGCGTTCGGTGTGGGCGCGGCTGGCGATCTCGGGGACGACGCCTCCGAAGGCGGCGTGGAGGTCGAACTGGGTGGCGACTTCGTTGCTGAGGACTTCGCGCGGTCCGCGCAGGACGCCTGCGGCCGTGTCGTCGCAAGAGGTGTCGATGCCCAGGATCAGCATGCGCTCAAGCTACCGCAGCTTCCGGCCCCACCGAACAGGTTCGGCGTGCGGACCACGCCAGGCGCACCCCCGCTCCACCGACCTGGGGCCCGAGCTGTGCGCGGGGAGCCGCTGGGCGGGCTGCGCGGGCCCCACAGCCTGTCCACCCAGGCGAGCGACGACTTGGGGCCCGAGCTGCGCGCGGCGGTCCGCTGCCGGGCCGCGCGTGCCCCCCGACCCGTGCACCCAAGCACGCGACGACACGGGGGCCCTACCGCGCGTGCCCCACAACCCGGACACGCAAGCACGCGACGACACGGTGCCCCTACCGCGCGCGGCGGCCCGCTGCCGGGCCGCGCGTGCTCTTCGACTGACCTGCCCATCCACGCGACGGCAAGGGGGTCGTGCTGCGCGCGGCGGCCCGCTCACGGGCCGCGCGTGCCCCACAACCCGTATACGCAAGCACGCGACGACACGGGGGCCCTACCGCGCGCGGCGGCCCGCTGCCGGGCCACGCGTGCCCTCCAACCCGTACACCCAAGCACGCGACGACACGGGGGCCCTACCGCGCGCGGCGGCCCGCGGGGCGGGCCGCGGGGCGGGCCGCGCGTGCTCCTCGACCATCCTCCGCCGACGGGACCCGGTGCGCGCTGGGTGCCCATCGCATACAGCGTGCA
>JARGNS010000055.1 GCA_029213105.1 Planctomycetota bacterium | reverse complement strand
CCGCAAGGGCCGGACGGGCGCGCACGCCCTCGAGGCTGCTCAGGTCGCGTGTCCAGCGGATGGATCCGTCGGTGCGGGCATGCAGGCTCACGAGGCCGCGACGATCGCTCGTCAGGATGTCGCCGGCGACGTCCAGGGGCTGCGTGCCCGTGCGCGGTGAGGTCGGGGCGCTCCACACCGGGGCAGGCGCGAGCGCCATGTGCAGGCGGGTCGGCGGATCGTCCTCGGCCGTGTGCAGGCTCTGGGTGACAGTGACGAAGCCCTCGGCCTCGACGCGCACGGACGTCTTGCTGCCCCAGGCGTAGCGGACGATGGTCGGGGTGCGGCCGACCTCGATGTCCTCGATGTAGACGCGCGCGCCCGGCGGCGTCGTCTCGACGCGCAGCGGGAGCGTGCAGACGTTCTCGAAGCGGATGAGCCAGTACTCCTTGACGAGCGACGCGTACAGGCCCACCGCCTTCGTGAGGTCGCCGGCGTCCTCGGCCGCCTGGGCTGCCGCCAGGCGTCCTCGGATGTCCTCGATCTGCGCGCGTCGATCTTCGATGAGCTGCGGGAGCTGACGGCGCTGCAGGCCCTCGACGAGGCGGCCGTAGGTGTCGTCGCCGCTGTAGCGCTCGAGGAGCGTCTCGAGGCGCGCGTAGCAGGCGTCGGCTTGGTCGAGGTGACCGGAGACCATGAGCTTCGGCGCATCCTCGCGGCAGCGGCGGTCGGCCTCGTCGATCTCGCGCTGGGCGTGTCGGAGACGCACGCTCGTGATGTGCCCGTCGTAGTAGGCCGCAGCTTTGTCCAATCCGAGGGTGGCGCGAGCCAACTCCTGGGTCTTGACGATCAGGACGCGGTCCCCGTGGAGCTTGGCCAGGCCGTAGAGCAGCTCCGAGGAGCCCTTGACCTCGGCCATCCAGCTCGGATCCCGCAGGCGCTCGGCCTTGTCGATGAACTCGCGCAGGCCGATGGCGTCGTCGGCGAGGCGCTCGTTCACCCCGGCCGTCTCGGCCAGTACCTGCACGCGCTCGAGCACGGCCGCCTGGAGCCGCTCGGCGGTCGTGCCGAGCGCCTCCGCGGTCGGGGCGAGCCCCGGGCGCCGGCTGGCCTGCAGGGGCTCGAGCGCGCTGCGCAGCGTGGCCTGGGCAGCCTGGTCCGGCAGCGCGGTCAGTGCTTCCTGGAGCGCCGGCACCTTGGCGAGCAGGTCCTTCTTGAGGGCCTGCATGGCCTTCTGCTTGCGGTTGATCGTCTTCGCGGGCGGGACCAGCAGGGCCTGCAAGCGGTAGGCCTGCTCCGCCTCGGGGGACTCGGGGAAGCGGTCGACCAACTGCCCGATCATCTCGAGGGCTGTCTGCTTGTCCCCTCCGTCGGCGGCCTCTTGCGCGCTGCTCAGCAGGGAGGATGCCGAGGCGGGCCAGAAGTACACGCCGGCGCCGCAGAGGACGAGCACCAGGGCGCCCAGCATGGCCATGGCGCGCCGTCGCGCCAGGCGCGGGTCGTACAGGGAGCGGAAGCGCTCCAGCAGATCGCCGCGATCGGGTGCGAGATGCGCGATGGTCTCGCGGAAGAACTCCGCGACCTCGCGGTCGGTGGCCGACTTCACGCCGTCCCGGCTCAGCACCTGGCCGATGGCTTCCGCCTGCTCGAAGAACTCCGTGCGCTTCTCGCTCTGCACGAGTGCGCGGGCGCGCAGCAGGTGCACCGCCATGTTGCTGGGGTGCGATGCGATCAGGGGGTCGAGCATTTCGAGGGCCACGGCGGGCTGCCCCTCGTCGAGCTTGGTCTGAGCCGTGAGCAGGGTGCCGTCGACGAGGGCGTCGCTGTCGCCGGCCGCCTCGGCCGCCAGGCGCATGCCCGCCAGCACGACGTCGTCGGCGGGGGACTGGCGCATGGCGCGTGTGAACACATCGAGGGCTTGCCCGTGCTCGCCCTGTTGGATGAACAGGTTGCCCTGGGCGCACAACGCTTCGAGCTCCGCGTTCTTGTCTCCGGCCTCCTGGGCCAGTGAGCCGAGCTTGCGCAGCGGGGAGATGTCCTCGGGGTCCGTCTCGGCCCACTGCAGGGCCAGCGCACGCGCGACCGCGTGACGCCCCTCGATCGCACGCTCGGTGGCTTCACGGGAGAGGTGATCGGAGGTGACCGGACGCGCGAGCCCGGCCTCGGCCAGACGCGCGATGCCGCTCAGGACCTCGAAGCGGGAGATGCCCATGCGCAGGGCCATCTCGTGGACGATCGTGCGCCCGTCGATGCGCGCATAGATCTCGTGCAGGCGGTCGCCTGGACCCTGCAGCGCGGGGAGCTCGCCGGCGATCGGCTCGAAGAGCAGGGCGTGGTCACCGAGGCGGTCGCCGATGTCCCGGCGCTCGTCGAGACGCGTGAGCGCCCGCTCGGCCACGCCGACCGGGTCGACACAGATGCGGGCGAGCAAGCCGGTGCCGCTCGCCTCGAGCGGTCCCGTCTCGAAGTGGTAGGCACCCTCCTCCCAGAGGAGCATGTCGACGACCGTGTCCTCGATCTCGAGGGCCAGGGTCTCCAGCAGCTGCGCTTCCGGAAGGGTGCCGTCGGCGACGAGCTGGTCCAACACCCGGATGGCGCTGGCGGGACCACCGCCCAGGCGCGTCAGCACCTCGCGGTCGAGCAGGCCCCGCTCCACGAACGCCTCGAGCAACGTGGCGGGTTCGAGCAGGTCCGGGCTCAGGACATACAGCCCTGCCTCGTCGAGGTGGAGCGCCGCGTAGTGGGCGCCGTGACGCAGGGTGAGCCGCCCCCCGCCCTTGCCGGCGAGGTCGGCGCGGAGCAGCTGCTCCAAGCCCTGATAGGCCAGGTCCCCCTTGACGCTCATGTCGCTTCCAGACCTCGCACCCTCCCCGGCCCAGATGGCAGGGGCGTGATGCTTGTGGCCTCTATCGGCCGCCGGGGTGCCGGGTCTGAAGCCGAGCCGCCTGGGTGACCCAGGGTGCGAGTCGCATCTTGTCAGGGTGCTCGAGCACGCCCTGCTCCGTGATGAGGGCCGTCACGAGCTCCGCGGGCGTGAAGTCGAAGGCCGGCGCGTAGGCAGGGAGGGAGTCCGGCACGGCCTCGGATGCGAGGTAGGCGCGCTGGTCGCCCTCGCGCTCCTCGATGGGCACCTGGGCTCCTGTGGGGGTCTCGGGGTCCAGCGTGCTGAGGGGGGCGGCCACGAGGAACGGCACGCCGTGGGTCCGGGCTGCAAGGGCCAACGGGTAGGTGCCCACCTTGTTGACGACGTCGCCATTGGCGCAGATGCGGTCCGCCCCGGTGATGACGGCGTCGATGGCGCCCCGGCGCAGGAGGCTGGCTGCGGCGCCGTCGGCCAGTACGCGGTGGGGGATTCCCGCCTTGCCGAGCTCGTAGGCCGTGAGGCGCAGGCCCTGCAGCAGGGGGCGGCTCTCGTCCGCGTGGACATGCACGGCCTGGCCGGCGGCCTGCAGCACGTAGATCGGGGCGAGGGCCGTCCCGATGCCCGAGGTGACCAGGGACCCGGCGTTGCAGTGGGTGAGGAAGCGCGTGCGTCCCCAGAGCCAGGCGGCCCCGTGCTGGCCGAGGGCCGCGCACGCGTGGCGCTCGTACGCGTCGAGTTCCAGCGCGGCGGCATGCAGGGCCTCGGCGAGTTGCTCGGGACTGCCCGGTGCCTCGGCAACCAAGGCGAGGTGACGCGCGATGGCGCCCGGCAGGTTGACGGCCGTCGGGCGGGCGGCGGCAATGCGCGCGCCGTGCGCCTCCAGGGCCGCCAGGAAGTCGGGCCGGCTCATGGCCGGACGGTCGGCGAGGACGTGGCGGGCCGCCAGGACCAGGGCATACGCGCCGGCCATGCCGATCGCGGGTGCGCCCCGAACCGCCAGACGACGGATGTCCTCGATCACGCTGTCGGGGTCGGTGTGCTCGCGCCACAGCTCGTGCCGCGGCAAGCGGGTCTGGTCGAGCAGGTGCAGGGCGCCGTCGCGCCAGCCCCCGCGCCAGCGGAGCGGGGTCACGGGCGGCGGCGGTACGGGCAGGTCGTCCGGCTTCACGCGCCTCCTCGTCCGGCGTGGGGGGCTACGACGTGCTGGCGATCTTCTCGCGCAGGCGAGCGTTCTTCTGCGCCACCGTACGCCGCATGGCAGCACGGAAGGACTGCAGGCGATCGTGCAGGGAGTCGTCGGAGAGCGCGAGGATCTCGGTGGCGAGCAGCGCGGCGTTGGTCGCGCCGGCCTTGCCGATGGCCACGGTCGCCACGGGTACGCCGGCGGGCATCTGCACCGTGGAGTACAGCGAGTCCGCTCCGCCGAGTGTCGGCGTCTGGATCGGGATGCCGATGACCGGCAGCGTCGTGAGACTGGCCATGACGCCGGCGAGGTGGGCTGCGCCGCCGGCCGCCGCGATCAGGATGCGGAAGCCCTTCAGTCGCGCGGTGCTCGCGAACTTGTGGGCCTTGTCCGGCGTGCGGTGCGCCGAGATGACGCGAGCCTCGTAGGGGATGTCGAACTCCTCGAGGGTCTCGATGCACGCGGCCACGACCGGGAAGTCGCTGTCGCTGCCCATGACCACGGCGACGACCGGCTGGCGGGTGTCGACCTCGACGTTCTCGGCATCCTCGCGCGCCTTGTCCTTCTTCTTGGACTTGGTCTTCTCGGCGGGTGCGTCGTTCTTCTTGCTGCGGCGGGCCATGGGGCCTCCGGGTCAGGCGAGTTCGGTGCCGGTGATTCGGCGGTAGATCTCGCGGTAGGTGGCGGTGGTCTTCTCGACGATCTCGGGAGCGATCATCGGTGCGGGCGGCGTGTGGTCCCAGCCCTGGGTGTCGAGCCAGTCGCGAACCATCTGCTTGTCGAAGCTCTCCTGGTTCTGCCCCTCGACGTACTTGGAGGCGTCCCAGAAGCGCGAGGAATCCGGAGTCAGGACCTCGTCGCCCAGGGTGAGTACGCCCTCGGTGTCGTAGCCGAACTCGAACTTCGTGTCCGCGATGACGACGCCCCGCTCGGCGGCGATCTCGCGCGCGCGGCCGTAGACCTCCAGCGTGATGCGTTCGGCGAGGCGTGCCTTCTCCTCGCCCATCATCTCGATCGTGCGGGCCATGTCGATGTTCTCGTCGTGCTCGCCGACCTCCGCCTTCGTCGCAGGCGTGTAGAGGGGCGGGTCCAGCTTGACGCTGAGCGGCAGCCCCTCGGGCAGGGTGTGGCCGCAGACCGCGCCGGTGGCGAGGTAGTCCTTCCAGCCGCTGCCGACGAGGTAGCCGCGTGCCACGCATTCGATCGGCAGCATCTGCAGGCGCTTGACCAGCATGCTGCGCCCACGCAGGACATCGGCGTGGGCCCGCACCTCGGCCGGCATGGCGTCGACGTCCGCGGTGATCAGGTGGTTGGGCACGAGGGGCTCGAGCTGCTCGAACCAGTAGAGCGAGAGGGCCGTGAGGACCCGGCCCTTGTCCGGAATGGGCGGCGAGAGCACCTGGTCGTAGGCGCTGAGGCGGTCGGTCGCGACCATCAGGAGGTCGTCGCCGACCTTGTAGATGTCGCGGACCTTGCCGCGCGAGACGAGTTCGAGACCGTCGAGTTCCGTGGTGCTGAGGGGGGTCGGCATGCGGGTTCTCCTACGAAACGTGAGGCGCTGGGGCACGAGCACGGGATCATACCGGCGCCACCCACGCGTAGGGCAGGGTTGGCGGGCCGGGGAATCGTTGATGGACCTTCGCGTGGACACGGTGGCGCCCGGCTGGAGCCGCACCTTCCCGGTGCCGCCGTCGAAGTCCATGCACCAGCGCGCCTTGGCCCTGGGCGCCCTCGCCCGTGGGCCGGCCACGCTGGTCTTCGCCGACGACGCACGCCCCCCGGGGGAGGATGTCCAGCGCTGCGCGGCGGCGTTCGCTCGGTTGGGGACCTGGCAAGGCGACGCCCTGGGCAGCTCGAAGGCGTCCCTGACGCTGGATCTGGGCGAGAGCGGCACGGCGCTGCGCTTCGCCGTCGCCCTGGCGGCGCTGCGACCGGTGGGGGCACGTACGCTGGTCCGGGCCCGGCCGGTCCTGCTGCGGCGCCCCCACGGGCCCCTGCTGCGGGCCTTGGGCGCGCTGGGCGGCTCGCTGAAGCGCCGCTCGAGCGGCGCGATCCGGGTGGTGGCGGGGGGGCTGCGCCATGGAGGCCGCGTCACGATCGACATGCGCCGCTCGAGCCAGTACGCCTCCGCCCTGGCCCTGATCGCGCCGCGGTTGGGGGGGCTGACGCTCGATCTGCGGGGGGCTTCGACCTCCCGGGCCTACCTGGACCTGACGCTGGCCATGCTGCGGGAGGCCCAGGTGCCCGTCGCGTGGTCATCGGTGCCGCGGATCCGATCGCCCCGACGCTGCGCGTCGAGGCGGATGCTTCGGCGGCGGCCTGCTGGTGGACGGCCGCCACCCTGACGGGGGGTCGGGCCTTCGTGCAGGGGCTGGACGCGGCCGGTCCGCAAGCCGACCTGGCCATCCTGCCCATTCTCGAGTCCTACGGCGCCCGGGTCGAGCGCGACGCGGGCTGGATCAGCGTCCAGGGGCCGTCCCGCCTCGCGGCGGGCGGCACCCACGATCTGACCGCGAACCCGGACCTGATCTTCCTGGTGGGGGCCTTGGGGGCGTGTGCGCCGGGGATGACGCGCATCGGGGGTGTGGCCCACACGCGGGCCAAGGAGAGTGATCGAGTGGCGGTGCTGGCCGCGGGGCTCGCGGCCCTGGGCGTGCCCGTGACGGTCGGCCCGGACCACGCGCTGGCGATCGAGGGCGGCAGCCCCCGAGGCGGCCTGGTGCGGGTGGCAGGGGACCACAGGGCCGCCTTCGGCTTCGGTGTGCTGGGCCTGGCGGTGCCCGGCATCGCGCTGCGCGGGGCCGCGGCGGCGAGCAAGTCCCAGCCGGGATTCCTCGCCGACCTCGCGGCCCTGGGACGGGAAGGTTCGGACTCGCAGGTCTGAGCCGTACCATGCGGGACGACCCCGCGATCCGGAGATCGGCGTGCGCATCATCCAACGAGCAAGCATCCTGGCAGGCGTTCTCGTGCTGCTGACCACGGCCGTCCAGGCCGCGCCCGAGCAGCACTACATCGGCGAGCCGTGGGAGCGGGCCATCGACCGTGGCGTCGTCGAGCAGCGCCAGGCGATCCGCCGTGGCACGGCGCCGAAGCAGCTCGTGGAGCGCGCCCTGCGTGCGACCCGCCGCAACGATGGCGTCGACAAGCTCTATCTGCTGGCGCGCGCGTACGGCGTGCACGCCCAGTGGCACCGCGCCAAGGCCAAGACGGCCCGCGGCCCCGCATCGAAGCAGCGCCACCTGGCGGAGGCCGCGAATCTTCACGCGGAAGCCATGGCGACGTATGCGGCCGTCATCAAGCGCGCGCCGCGTTGCTACTACGCCATGCACGACATGGGCGTGCTCGTCCTCCAGAATGACGAGAAGGCCAAGCGCGGCGCCTTCGACCATTTCCGCAACGCCTATCGCACGAATGCGCGCTATCTCCCGACACTGCGTCAGTTGATCACGATGTACCTCGCCGAGAAGCAGTTCGGCGTCGCGGTGCCGCTCCTGCAGGGGCTCCTGGCCGAGGCGCCGGGCGATGACGAAGCCCGCGCTCGCCTCGTGGCGTCCTACACCTCCCTCGAGAAGTACCCCGAGGCGTATCGCATCCTCGATCCGATGATCGCGAAGCGTCCCGGCAGCCCGACGCTGATGGCGCTGCGTGCCGATCTCGATCGTCGCTCGTCGAACTTCAAGCGTGCCATCAGCACCTACCAGCGCATCTCACGCATGAACCCGAACGTGCCCACCGGCTTCCTCGGTCTCATCCAGGTGGTCGAGAAGCAGCGCACCGAGAAGCTCGAACCGGACCTCAAGGCGTACCGCTTCGGCCTCAAGGGCTTGATGCGTATCGAGCGCGACCCCGAGCAGCGCAAGGCCCTGGCCGGGGCGCTGCAGCGCGTCGAGCACCAACTCGCGAATCCCGGCGGTGCCAGCAGCACCGGGCCGGCGACCATTCCCCAGTTGCTGCACGCCCTCAAGAGCCCCGATGGCCAGGTGCGCTGGAACGCCGTCGTCGGCCTCCTGACCCACGAGGAGAAGCCGTCGCCCGAGACGGTCCGCGCGCTGGCCAGCCGGCTCTCGGCCAGCGTCGAGCCGGAGCCGCCCGTGCGTGCCGCAGTCGTGCGCGGGCTCGGACTGTTGAGCGGTTCGCGACTGGCTCCGTTGCTGCGCCACTCGATTGCAGACGCCAACGAACGCGTCCGGATCGAGACGATCGATACCCTGGCCGACATCGGGCGGCGCGACCTCACGGCGCGCGGCTCCGTGATCGCGATCCTCGGGCTCTCGGTGGAAGACAAGTCCGTCGAGTTGGCGGCTGCCGCGCGCAACGGCATCCTGGCCCTGACGGATACGCGCCTCGAGGGCCTGGACGAAGACAGCGATGACGCGGCCTACCGTCAGGCCTTCCGCAGCTGGTGGCAGGGCCCCATCGGGACCGATGTCCAGATCCGCGCCCTCGAGGCCTACCCGGGCTTCGGGGACCGCACCCCGCACCTGACGCTGGCGCCGTACCTGGCTTCGAATGACTTCTACGTGTGGAAGGCTGCCTACGAGGCGTTCGGGGCCTGCGCCAAGCATGTGCGGGATCCCGCCCTACGGCCTTGGTGCGCGGCCCGGCCGCAATTCGCCCCCGAGCGGCTCCAAAAGGCGAACTGGCCCGCACTCAAGGGTGAAATGGCGGCTTGGCTCGCTGCCCGGCCGGCGCGCTGAACCACACGCGCTCGACCCGGGCCTCTCGATGGGGTTCGCGAGCGCTTGGAGAATCCATGCACTGCGCCCCTTGTGTCCGCTTGGTTCCGTGCCCCCGTGCTGTCGGCACGGCGTTGCTGGCCGTGGTCGTCTGCGTCCTGCTCGGGACGACGGCGCGCGAGGCCGTGGCCCGCGGCGGCGGAGCCGCGCCCATGAATGCGCGCGAGTTGGCGCGTGTCGTCGAGCGTGAGATGAAGGCCCAGGACCGGCAGGTGCGCAGCGCCACGGCCCAGGGCCGCAGCCTCGAGGGGCTCATTCGTCGTACCAAGCAACGCGCTTTGGATGAGGACTCCGCCATCGGCCTGTTCCTGCTGGGCCGCGTGTACGGCATCGACAAGCAGTACGACCTGGCCTTGCAGCAGCTGCGCGCGGCGTCGCAGAAGCAGGCGGGCTTCCACCAGGCGCTTTATCGCGAGGCCGCGATCCACCTGATGAAGAAGGACCGTGTGCGCGCCGAGCCGGTTCTCGATCAGGCCCTCGCCATCGCGCCCAAGAACGTGACCTACCTGCTCACGAAGGCCGTGGAGATCCTCGCGCCGCGCAATGACATTGCCGGCGTGAAGAAGATCGCCGAGGACGTTCTCCGGATCGACGGCGAAAACGACGCGGCTCGCGAACTGCTCGCACGTGCCTACATCACCGAGAAGGACTACCCCCGTGCGCAGCGTGCGCTGGCGTCCCTCATCCGCAAGAACCCGAAGGCCATTCCCTTGCGCGTGCAGTGGGTGGAGTGCGCCTTGATGCAGCAGCGCTGGGACGAGGCGATTGGCGAGCTCAAGAACCTCCTCGCCGTCGTGCCCAAGGATCCGATGCTGCAGCAGATGTTGCTGCAAGCCCACATGGGCAAGGGCGATGCCGACGCGGCCCAGGCGCAGCTCGAGGGCATGGTCAAGGAGGAGCCCAAGAACTGGCGAGCACGCCGGGCCTTGGCGGAGATCCTCTTCAGCAAGCAGGACTTCAGCGGCGCCCGACGCGAGTGCGAGCTGGTGCTGCGCGACCTGCCTGCTTCCGTGCCGGACGGTCAGCAGGCCGCGGCGCTCCAGGCCGTCCGCGGAGCCACGACCGGCCTCCTGATGTTCTGCCTCGAAGCCCAGGCGCGGGCCCTGCGGGAGAAGGACGACGAGACCAGCCGCACGCGCGTGAAGTCGCTGGAAGAGCAGGTCGTGAAGTTGGCTCGCACGGTCGACGGGGACGCGCCCCTGCCGCCGCACATGCTCGACCTGCTGCAGGTGACGCTCGCTCGGCTGGGGCGCCACAAGGAGCGCATCCCGTACCTCCAGCGCATGCTGGCGCCGTTGAAGGGCCAGCCCGAGGAGGAGAAGCGGCTCCGCGACCTCATCGAGTTGATCGAGAAGGGGGGCAGCGAGGACCCCGGCGCGAGCGACGGCGCCCGCATGCTGGCGCAGCTCATCCGGCGCTGCACGAACGAGGACCCCGTCGTGCGCCGCGCCGCGCTGCACGAGTACTACGAGCTCAACCTGCCGTTCGTGGACCCGGTCATCTACACCCGCCACGATCATCGCATCGAGCCCGACGCACTCTGCCGACTCTGGGTCGTGAAGATCCTCGGCCGCTTCGAGAGCGGGACGGCGGATCCCAAGATCGTGCGCATCGCCGCCCGCTACGTGGCGTTGGCGCTCGAGGACCCGGCCTCCATGGTGCGCCGCGAGTCGGCGCAGGCGCTCGGCCAGATCGGCACGCCCGCGGGCATCCTCTACATCCTGCCCCATCTGGCCGCCATGCCTCTGGAGGCGCCGCCGAAGACCGAGTCGGGGCGCGAGGAACTCGAGCGTGAGTACAACGCCACGCGCAACGCCCTGACCAAGCTCACGGGCCGCGTGGACTACGAGATCGGCGACGAGAGCTGGGTGAAGCTCAAGGACGCGCAGGCGAACCGTACGGGCTGGCGCACCTGGTTTGATACTGCCGAGGGCGCGACCAAGCGCCTGGATGGCCTCGAGGATCTCGCGGCCGTCCAGGACGTCGATCCGCGCTGGCAGTTGCGCTACATCCTCGTCGACGTGATCGCCGTGGAGCCGCCCGCGCCCACGGCGGTCGCGCTGAAGGCGTACCAGGTCCTGCGCGACCGTGTGCGGGGCCTGAGCGCCGAGCAGAAGCAGGGCGATCCCTGGTGGAGCACCTTCCCCCTGCACCCGGATGCCGAGGTGACCGAGGCGAACCTCCCCAAGCTGCGCTCGGACCTGAAGGGCTGGTGGAACACGGCTCGCAAGGTCGGGAAGTAGGCCCGCCCATGCCCGTCATCGCCATCGATGGCCCGGCGGGGGTCGGCAAGAGCACGATCGCCCGGCTCGTTGCCGAGCGGCTGGGCTGGGCGTATCTCGATAGCGGCGCCATGTACCGGGTGCTGACCCTGGCCGCCCTGCGCGCGGGCGTGGGGCTCGAGGATGGCCCCGGCCTCTCGGCGCTCGCCGAGGGGCTCGACCTGCTCCTGGAGCCCGGGGGGCGCGTCCTGCTCGCCGGCGAGGACGTGAGCGCGGCCAGCCGCGTCGCCGCCGTCCCCGCCGTGCGGGCCGTGATGGTGGCGCACCAGCGCCGGTTTGCGGGCCGCAATGCCGGGGTCGTCGCCGAGGGCCGGGACATCGGCACCGTGGTCTTCCCGGATGCGGCGCTGAAGCTCTTCCTGGACGCGGACCCCGACGAGCGCGCCCGCCGCCGCCTCGGCCAGGCCGAGGAAGTGGGGGCCGGCGCCGATGCCGCCCAGGTGAAGGCGGGGATCGAGGCGCGCGACCGCCAGGATCGCAGTCGCAAGGTGGCGCCCCTGGCCCAGGCGGCCGACGCGGAGCGCGTGGATACCTCCCAAATGACCCTGCGCGAGGTTTTCGACGCGGTCTGGGTCCGGGTACGATCCGCGATTCGCCCCTGAGGGACGGCTGCAACGTGGGAAGGCCCCGTGCGCCGAAGCTCCTGGGCTGGCAGGCCACCGGAAGCGTTCCGGACCGGTCGCGCCGATCCTCCGTTCCCACAAACCCAGGTTCATTCCATCCATGCGCGCACGCGACAAGATTCGGCAGTTCGATCTGCCCGCGGCCGAGCTCGAAGCTCAGGTCACATCCATCCTCACGGCCGGAGGCGATCTCCAGGACCGCTACGACGCCGGTACCCGTGACTTCACCGCCAACAAGGTCGTGAAGGGCAAGATCGTCGACATCCGGAACGACGAAGTCGTCATCGACATCGGCTACAAGTCCGAAGGCATCATCGCGGCCAACGAGTTCAACAACATCGACGAGGTCGATGTCGGTGACGAGGTCGATGTACTCCTCGAGAGCGTCGACGAAGCCGGTGGTGGCGTGCTGCTGAGCAAGCGCAAGGCCGACCGCATCAAGGGCTGGGAACGCGTCGTCAAGACCTACGGCGAGGGCGACGACGTCCGTGGCCACGTGGTCAAGAAGATCAAGGGCGGCCTGCTCGTGGACATCGGCGTGCCCGTGTTCCTGCCGGCCAGCCAGGTTTCGATCCGCCGCACGCACGACATCAGCGACTTCATCGGTCGCGACATCGAAGCGCGCATCATCAAGATCGACCACGAGCGCATGAACATCGTCATCTCGCGCCGCAAGCTCATCGAAGAGCAGCGTGAAGAGGCGAAGAAGTCGCTCCTCACCGAGATCAAGCCCGGTCAGATCCGCGTCGGCGTGGTCAAGAACATCGCCGACTTCGGCGCGTTCGTGGATCTCGGCGGCATCGACGGCCTGCTCCACATCACGGACATGTCCTGGAGCCGCCTGACGCACCCGAGCGACCTGCTCAAGATCGACGACGAGATCGAGGTCATGGTCCTGCGGGTCGATCTCGACCGCGAGCGCATCGCGCTGGGCCTCAAGCAGAAGACTGAGAGCCCCTGGAAGAAGATCGAAGAGCGC
>JARGNS010000054.1:278-12660 GCA_029213105.1 Planctomycetota bacterium | reverse complement strand
AATCGCGCCGGGCAGGCGAACGAGAACTTCGCGCGCGAGTTGCAGGAACTCTTCACGCTCGGCATCGGCAACTACACGGAGCAGGACATCCGCGAGATTGCACGCGCCTTCACCGGCTGGGGCAGTCGGCACCACGACTTCACCTTCAGGCCCCACTTCCACGATGCTGGCCAGAAGACCATCCATGGCAAGACGGGCACCTTCGAGGGGGATGAAGTCGTCGACCTGTTGGTGAACCTGCCCGCGTGCTCCCGCTTCATCGCCACGAAGCTGCTGCGGTTCTTCTCCCATCCGGACCCGACGGCCGACGAGGTCGAAGCCCTGGCCCTGGTGTTCCGCGTCAGCAAGCTGGACGTGAAGGCGACCCTCGCGCACCTGTTCCGCTCCGAGGCGTTCCGTAGCAGCGCGCATCAGCGTGTGCTCGTGAAGAGCCCGATCGAGTTCTGCATCGGCGCGCTGCGCTGTGTGGCGGCGACGGAGGTCCCGAGCTGGATGCACGGCGCCGTGGACCGCATGGGGCAGATCCTGTTCCGGCCGCCCTCCGTCAAGGGCTGGACTTCGGGCAAGGGGTGGATGTCCAGCGGCGCGATCGTCGAGCGCTTGCGCAGTGCACAGCTGGTCTCCCGTCTGCCCGCGAAGAACACACGCCCTGCGCGCGCCACGGCCATCACGAGCGTCGCCCTGCAAGACGACATGCCCGCGGCGATGCGGACGGCCCTCGAGGCCACGACCGAACCTGCCGCCCGTATCGCACTCGTGCTCGGCGCCCCCGAGTTCCAGCTCAGCTGAGTTCCAGGAGACCACCATGTTTACCGATCCCCGACAGGGACTGAGCCGCCGCGACCTTCTCGCGGGCGCCATGGCACTGGGCGGCGTGATGGCCCTCCCGAAGCTCGCCTTCGGCGACGACACGAAGCGCTCGGCCACGGGCAAGACGCTGGTGCTGCTGCACCTCAACGGCGGCAACGACGGCCTCAATACCGTCGTCCCCTACAAGAACCCGCGCTACCGGACCCTGCGACCCAGCGTCGGCCTCGACCGCGGCCAGGTGCGCAAGATCTCCGAGAACCTCGGTTTCCACCCGGGCCTGCAGGGCTTCGAGGCGCTCTTCAAGCGCGACCGCCTGGCCGTCGTGAACGGGGTGGGCTACCCGCAGCCCAACTACAGCCACTTCCGCTCGACGGAGATCTGGTTCACCGCGCAGCCCGAGAAGACCCCGACCTACGGCTGGCTGGGACGCGCCATGACGGCCAAGGCCAGTGACGCGCCGCTGCGAGGCGTCGCCATCCAGAAGGAGGCCCCGTTGAGCTTCGCGTCCGAGACGCCGAGCACGGTGACGATGACCGACTTCGCCCGCTTCCGCCTGCCCTCGGGCATGGAGTCCGCCTCCAAGCTCTACGGGCAGTACAAGGAACTCGGCGGCGCGCGCGCCGAACTCGGCCAGGCCGGCGCCCAGGCCATCGACGTCGCCAAGCGGATTGCACGCCTCAAGAACGCCGGCGGTCCCTTCTACGGAGGCATCGGCACCGACCTGCGCAAGGTCCTCTCGCTTCTGCGCGCCGACCTGGGGCTCGAGTGCATCCAGTTCCAGATGGGCGGCTACGACACGCACTCCAACCAGGCCGCGTCGCACAACCGGCTGATGACGCAACTCGGCAACAACCTCAACGCCTTCCAGACAGAACTCGAGAAGAGCGGGCTTGGGGATCGGGTCGTCACCGTCGTCATGAGCGAGTTCGGCCGGCGCGCCTCCGAGAACATCTCCGGCGGGACGGATCACGGTTCGGCCGGGCCGGTGTTCGTCATGGGCAAGGGCGTCAACGCTGGCTTCCATGGCGCATACCCGTCGCTGGACGACCTCGATCGCGACAACCTGAAGTTCACGACCGATTTCCGGCGCATCTACGCCAGCCTCATCGCGTCCACGTTCCAGATGGACCCGACCCCCATCCTCGGCGACTTCAAGCCCTTGGAGCTGTTCGCATGATCCTCCGCCGCACGCTACCCCTGCTGCTCGCCCTGTTCGTCCTGCCGCTGGCCTCGGCCGGTGCCGCCGACGGGCCGCGCCCGCCCTCGCTGCACCCGGACGCGCTCGATCTGCTGCCGTTCGACAACTTCGAGCGTCAGGACTTCAACAAGGAACACGGGACACTCGTCTACCGCATGCAGGCGATCCGCAAGCAGGTCGGCAAGCTCTACAAGGAGCGCGCGACCCTGCAGGCCAAGCGCGGCAAGAAGAGCGCGGCCGACATCAAGCGTCTCGCGGTCCTGCAGAAGGAACTCCGGCGCACGGCACCGCAGGTTTCGGCCCTCATGGCGCGCATCACCGATGAGGTGCGCGACCACGGCGTCGACGGCGCCCTCATTGCCTACATGAATCATGCCCCCAAGGGCCCCGGACGCATGCAGCGCTACAGCCACGGGCTCGTGCTCCTCCTGGATGACCTGACGCCCGCCGAGCGCTGGCTCTTCGAGCGAGTGACGACCCAGGTGGAAGGCGCCTACCACGCCATCGGCGCCCAGAAGGAGCGCACGCTCCTCGCCTTGAAGCAGACCGAGCTCGACAAGGACAAGCAGGGTGCCCTGGCTCGGACCTTCGACAGCCAGCTGCGGTTGATCGAGAAGCGCTTCTGGCAGCTCGTGGACTGCACGCTTGCCCGCGACCAGAAGGTCTGGATCTGGGAGCGCCTGCCGCAGCAGATGAAGCGCAAGGGCCAGGCCCAGGAGCATCTCTACGCACTCCCCGGTCTGAGCGGCTCCCAGGGCACCCGGCTGCGCGCCCTGGCGACGGAGATCGAGCACGAGGCTTCGCCGGACAACGCCGCGGTCCGGCGTCTCACCCTTGAGATCGGCGGCCGCGGCAGCGACCGCAAGCCGACGGCCAAGCAGCGCCAGGCGCTCTACAAGGAGCGTGGGGTGGTGTATGGCCGCTTGAACGAGCTCAATCGCTTCCGCCAGACGGAGACGCGCAAGATCCTCAGCGAGGACCAGTGGCTCGACTACCTCGCCATCCCGCCGCGCCTCTCCACCAACGACCGCAGCGGCAGCTACCGTCGCTTGCTGGAGGGCTGGAAGCCCAGCGCCGCGCAGCAGAAGCAGATCGACGCCCTGCGCAAGGGCCAGCGCGACGCCGCGGCCGCCGCCCGCAAGAAGATGGCGTTGGCCCGCCGCGAAGGCGCAGACTACGGCCCGGACTCCCCGCAGATGATGGCCATGCAGATGATGATGTCCGACGCGAAGGCCGGCCAGGCGGAAGCCGGACGTGCGCTGCTCGGCGCGATCTTCCGCGACGTCATGACGGACGACGACGTCGGCCGTTGGGTGCTCGGCCACTGGGGCTACAAGCAGTGATCCGGCTGGTCGCCGGCGTCTGCGTGCTGCTGCTCGGCGCGGTCTCCACGCACGCGGACGAGGCTCCGAGGACGCCCGCGATCACGGCAGGCAACTGGGAACTGCTCCCGCTCAACGATCTCGAACGGCAGGAACTCCACCGCGACCACGCGGCCCTGGTGCGCCAGGTCACCCTGTTGGGCGGCCGCCTGAAGAAGCTCCGTGGCCACCGCGCCGCCCGCGAGAACCCGAACGACGACGCGGGGCGCCGCATCGGGGAGCAGGCCGACGCCCTCGCCGCCCGTCTGCGACCGCTGCTCGCCCAGGTACTCGAGGCGCTCGACGACGATGCGATCGATGCACGCTTGCTGGCCCACATCCGGGCTGCCCCCCCGGGGCCCGCCCGGGTAGCCCGCTACGCGGCCACCGTGCCGCTCCACGTGGACGGCATGCCGGACGCGGTCCGCGCCCTGCTGGCCCACGTCGTCCCGCGCCTGGACGGCGCCCTGCTGGCGCTGGAGGCTCGCAAGGCGAGCCTGCGCACGCGGGCACCGCAGGCTGGCCTCGCCCAGGACAAGGTCAACGCCTTGATCGGCGGACTCGACGTGCGCATCCGCCTCCTGGAGCGCCGCTACTGGCGCCTCATCGACTATGTCGTGCCCGAGGCCCAGCGCGTGGCCATCCACCAGCGCGTCCCGACCGCCTACCAGAAGCGCGAGGACGTGCTCCAGCACCTCTACGCCCTGCCTGGCCTCAGCGCCTCCCAGGGCACGCGCCTGCGCGCCGTCCTCGAGGAGGTCCAGGCGCAGGCCGCGCCGGACACGGCGCTGGTGAAGCGTCTGCGCGTGACGCAGGCCGAGCAGGCCGATCGCCGCGCCGCCCAGGCGCAGATCGCGGAAGCCGGTCACCGCATCACCGCGCTGCACCGCTGGGCCTCGGACCAGGCCAAGACCATCCTCACCCCGGCGCAGTGGGCCTCCTTCGAAGCCATCCCGCCGCGGGTCACGATCCAGGATCGCAAGCAGACCTCCGTCCAGCTGCTGCAGGGGGTCCCGCTGGCTCCGGCGCAGACCTCGCACCTGCAGGCGCTGCGCGACGAGCTGCGGACCTACCGCAAGACCTACCGGGAGCGACGCCTCGGGGCCGCGGCGCGGCTGCGAGGCATGGGACCGGACTCGCCCCAGATGGCCGGTGCCCAGATGGCCATGGCTGCCGTGGAGGCGGATGCCAATGTCGTGCAGCGCCGCTTCAACGGCCGCGTCTTCCTCGAGCTGCTCACGCCGGACCAGGTCGCGGCGTGGATCGTGGCGCCGCCGGCCGACGCCCGCTGAGGGCCCCGGAAGCGGGCTGCGGCAGGACCGACCCGTGCCATGATGCGGCCATGGAGCCGCAGCGCTGCCACATCCTGATCGTCGGAGCCGGCCTGGCCGGGGCGGCCACCGCGTATCACCTGCGGGTGCAGGGCGTGACCGACGTGATCCTCCTGGAGCGTGAAGCGGTGCCGGGGGTCCACGCCTCCGGGCGCAACGCCGCGATGCTGCGCGAGCGCATGGACCACGACGCCCTCCAGCCGTTGGCCCGGGAGAGCACCGCCGTGCTGCGCCGCGGTGCGCTTGCCGACTTCCGTGCCACCGGCGGCTTCCTGCTGGGGTCCGGAACGACGCCCCTGGCGGGGGTCGTCGCCTGCGGCCGCGGCACCGGCACCTTCCATCCCGAGGACGGGATCATCGACGTCGCGGGCCTGCTGCATCGCTACCTCGCCGGGCAGGATGTGCGCTACGGCGTGACGTTCGAGTCCGCTCGGGACGTCGGCGACGGCCTCCTCGTCGAGACGAGCGCCGGGCCTCTGCAGGCGCGCTACGTGGTGAACGCCGCAGGCCCGTGGGCGGGCCCCGTCGGCACGCTGCCGCTCACCCCCCGCAACCGACACCTGTTCGTGAGTGCCCGCGACGAGTCGATCGATGCCGACTGGCCCTTCATCTGGGATCTCGAGCCTGCGACCCGACTCGGGCGGCTGGCTGCTGTGTGCCTGCGACGAGGCCGATGCCGCCCCGGGCGCGTACGCCGAGGACCCCGCCGTGATCGAGTCCCTGGGTCGCAAGTTGCGGCGCTGGCAGCCGGACCTCGGCGATCTACGGATCGCGCGGGCATGGGTCGGCCAGCGGACGTTTGCCGCCGATGGCTTGCCGGCCATCGGCTTCGATGCCGAGCGCCCGCGTTGGTTCCACGTAGCCGGCCTGGGGGGGCATGGCGTCACGTTGTCCTACGCCGTCGGACGGCTCGCGGCCGCGATGTTGCTTGGCTCGGAGGAGGGGCTGCCGGCCTTGGCGCCCGCGCGCCTGCAGGCCGCGCCTACTGCCCGAGTTCCTTCTTGAGCCGCGCGATCTCCTGCTTCACGTAGCCGGCGAACGGATCGAGCTCCACCTGGCGCGTGTAGGCCGCGAGGGCGCCGCGCTTGTCGTCCAGCAGGCTGCGGGCCGCCCCCAGCCGGAACCAGCGCATCTCATCCCCCGGCATCTCCTCCGCCTCGCGGGCGAGAATCGGCTCGATGGCCGCCAGCAGGATCCTGTTGGCCTGCACGCGCTTCCAGCCTTCGAGGGCTGCCTTGGCCGCCGCGGCCTGCACCGCGGGCGAGGGGTCCTTGGTGGCGGCGAGCAGGGCCTCATCCACGACCTTGCCCTCCAGCGAGGCCAGGCTCGCCACCGCGTGGCGACGCACCAGGGAGTCCTCGTCACGCGCATAGCCGAGCAGGGCCAGCGGCACCTTCGAACCGTACCGGCCGAGCAGACGCACGGCCGAGGCCCGCACGATGCGCGGCAGGCCCTTGTCCGTCACCACCTGCTGCAGCGCCACGTGGGCGTCCGGCTCCTTGAGTCGCGCCGCGCCCAGGGCCTGCATCCAGGGCTTCGCCTGGGCCGCGTCCCCATACCAACCGGCGTGCGCCTTCGCCAGGGCGGGCTCGTCCATCGTGGGGGCATCACCGGGCGCTCCGAGGCCGTCCTGGTGGCACCACGTGCAGGCGACCTGGGCAGCCCGATCCGCCTTGAGGTCATAGCGCGGGGTGCTGATCGAGTGATCGGCGACAACCCCGTGGCCGCGCTCGATGGAGAGGAACGGCATGTGGCAGCTCACGCAACGTGAGCCGGAGCTCTTGGGCGTGTGGTGCGTGTGGGCCTCCAGGTTCCTGCCGATCTCCTCGTGGCAGCGTGTGCACATCGCGTCATCGTCCGGCGCGTACTTGAGTTGGGACGGGTTGCCCGACCCGTGGGGATCGTGGCATGTGACGCAAGTGAGCTTGCCCTCCTGGACGCAGCGGCTCACGGAGAACGGCAGGCCGTCGTAGACCAACTCGAGCGGACGCCCCGACGGATCCACCCGCTCGGGATCGATCAACAGCGTCGGATCGCGATGCTCGAAGATGTCGTCACCGAAGCGGAAGCCGCTGCCGACGACCTCGCTCTCCATGTGGCATTGCAGGCAGAGACTCACGGCGCGGTCGTGCGCCAGGTGCTCGAAACGGAGAATGGGGTCGGTGCCCTGCCCGCCTTGCTCGCGATGTTCCACGTGGGCGCCGCAGGGGCCGTGGCACATCTCGCAGCCGACGCCCAGCTCGCGGAACTTCATGCGCGGTCCCGTGCCGCCCTTGGGGCGCACCGGCTCGTAGCCCGTGACGTGACAGCGCGCGCACTTCGCACCCCACGAGCGGACCGGGCCTGTCCAGAAGGAGGGGTCCCCCGGGTTGACGATGGGAGCCTTGCCCCAGTCCGTCCCCCCGGCTCCGAAGATCAGGTGGGTGTAGTCGAACCACTCACTCGTCGGCGCCTCGAGCATGCCCGGCAGGACCTGCATGCTGCCGTCGGCCATCGTCGCGAGGAACATGCGCACCCGCATCCGCCCCACCACGTGGGAGAGGGCGTACTTCGTGGGCTTGCCGTCGGGACCCAGGGTCTCGGCGAGGTAGCCGTCGCCGGTCGCGTGGAACTGGGTCCAGCCCGGCGTGTGCTCCGCGCGGTCGCCGGCGACGACCGCAGGGGGCATCGTCTGCGCCGTGGCGGGCTCCACCGTGCGCGCGTGGCTCGTGCCCTCCCAGCGGGCGTGGTGCTCCTTGTGGCAGTCGAGGCAGACGGCCGTCCCCACGTAGGCCGAGCTCGTCCCGGCCTCTTCCTCGCCCTCCGCCGGTCGGTCCAGGAGAAAGGTCCCGCCCACGACGAAGAGCAGTAGCCCCAGGGCGGCCAGACGAAGCAGGACGGGGAAGCGCGGCGCGGCCATGGGACCTCCGTTCGGGGCTGCCCCGCAGCATACCGCCGAGCCCATGTCGGGGCGCCCTCGTCTGCGGCTTGCCCTGGGCCCCACGCACGGGCAGAGTAGGCCCCCGCCCGAAGGAGAACCCGTCCATGGCCACCCGCCCCACCATGCTGCTCGTCCCGCTGCTGGGACTCCTGCTCGCCTTCGCCGTGCCGAATCAGGAGCGGGAGATGGCCAAGACGCGTCGAGGCCGCGGCGCAGCCGGCGCCAGCCAGGGCAGCCCGCTCGGGTCGTGGGGCAGTCCGTTCCGGCTCAAGAAGCACATGGTCCAGGCGCGCGAGTGGTCCGGCGAAGCCCTCAAGCGTGGACGCGAGCGCCTGCCCTTCCTCACCGAGGTCGAGGCCATCGTCAGCACCCCCGAAGATGCCGCCCGCGTCATCGGAAAGGACTGGGGCAAGGCCCTCACCGTCATGGGCGCAGCCGACCTGGCCGCGCGCGCCGCCCTGGCCACGCAGATTGCCAATCACGCCGTCGCCGTCTACGCCCCCGAGACCGGCGTGATCCACGTCCTTCCCGAGAACGCGCAGCGTGCCGCCGAGGCGGCCGGCAATCCCAAGCTCATGTCGGACGGCACCCTGCGCCTGCTGCTCGTGCGCATGTGCATCGTGGCGCTCCAGCGGCAGCACCACCCGGAGTGGAAGGAAGCCGCCGACGCCGCAGACAGTCTCGATGCGCTGCACACGGCGATGGCCGTGTTCCAAGGCCGCGTGCAGTACCAGACGCGTCGGGTCGCCGGCACCATGAACCAGATGGATTCGAGCTTCGCCATCACCAACGCGGACGACCTCGTGGGTCTCATGACGGCCCCTGCCGCGGACGACGCGAAGCCCGCGCTCAAGGCCTACGTGGAGGGCCTCAAGTTCGCGCTGCTCAAGGGCGAGAACTTCATGGCGAACGTGCCGCGCGCGTTCCACGACCGCCTGCTCGCCACGCCGCCCACGAGCCGCACCGCCATCTTCGACCCGAAGCGCTTCACCGAGGACCTTCGCAACGAGGCCAAGCGCGGCCCCGTGAAGAAGCTGCCCGGGCAGGTGCATGGGGCCTTCCTCGCCGAGATCATGTCCACCGGCTCCTGGGAACACGCCAACCGCGACCTCTCGGCCGACGATGTGAAGGGCCTGCTGACACCCTTGGAGGCGCGCTATTACTCCACCGCGCTGGCTGCCTGGAAGACGGGCTGGGCCTACCGCAGCACCAACGCGGAATCGGGGGGCTCGCACGTCCACGACGTCTACCTGCTCGAGTTCCGCTCCGAAGGCCAGGCCGAGGGCTTCGTCAGCCTGCTGCGCGGGGCGGGCAAGGAGCGCGGCGCCAGCCTCGACGATGGCGCCGGGCGCGACCTGGGCCTCGCGGGATTCCACGGCGCCGAGAAGGCCGTCAGCGCCGACGGCACGCGCTTCCTGCAGGGGGCCAGCGAGGGGGCCTTCGTGCTCGGCTTCCGGACGTCCACGGACCTGTCCAAGGATGCCGCACGGGAAGTCTGGGATGAGGCCATGGAGTCAGCCGCCGAGGATGTGGCCAAGGTGGCAGGCTCGCGCGACTCGCGCCGCCGTCGTCGCGGCCGCTAGGCCCGCACGCCCCGCGGCCCGACTCCCAAGCGGCCCGACTCCCCAGCGGCCCTACTCCCACGCCGCGTAGTAGCGGAACCCCAGGTTGAGCACGCGCTGGATGAGGGACTCGTACTCGAGCCCGTGGGCGGAGGCCGCCAGGGCGAGATCCTCGTCGCGGGTCAGGTCCGGGTTCGCGTTGGCCTCCAGCAAGAACACCTTGCCGTCGGCGCGGAGACGGAAGTCGAGTCGCGCGTAGCCGCTGAGCCCGCGCAGCTTGAACACGCGCTTGCCGACACGCGCCATCTTCTCGGCCACCCCCTCGGGCAGGTTCTCCGCCGCACCGGACAGGATCTTGTACTTCTTCTGGTACTTGAGATTCCACTTGATGCGTTCGGTGGCGATACGCGGCACGCCCTCGGGGAGCTTGTCGAGGTGGAGCTCCCAGGGCGGGAAGGTCTCGAGCCGGTCGTTGCCGAGGATGCCGAGGTACAGCTCCCGCCCCTCGATGAACTCCTCGACGATCGCGTGGTCTCCGACGGTCTCGTGGACGAACTGGATGCGCTTCTCCAGCTGCGCCTGGTCATGCACCACGGAAGCCTGGGAGATGCCGATGGACGCATCCTCCAGCAGGGACTTCACGATCAGCGGGTACGTGAGACGCGTCAGCTTGCGCGGCCGCCCGCCGCGTCGGAAGACGGCGAACTTGGGTACCGCGATGCGGTGGTAGGTGCAGATCTTCTTGGTGAGGGCCTTGTCCCGGCTCAGCACCAACCCGCGCGGATTGCAGCCGGTGTACGGGATGCGCAGGAGCTCGAGGTAGGCCACGACGTTGGAGTCGAATACGACCTGGCCATGGAAGTCCTCGAGCATGTTGAAGACAATCTGCGGCCGGTGCTCATCGATGGCGTCACGGATGCGCGTCAGATCGTGGCCCGTCTCGAGGGCGATGGGGTCGTGACCGAGCGCCTCGAGCGCCGCGAGTACGTCGTACTCCATCTTCCACTCGGCGATCTTCTCCTCGGACAGCCCCTCGAGCGTGCGCGGAGGCTTGCTTCCCTCGCCAACCAGGGCCAGGACCCGCTTCTGCCTCATGCCACCCCCACTCCAGCGCCCTAGAGGGCGATCTGGTGCCCCCCACCGCTGACGTAGCCCATGACCTGCGCCGCCAACAGGAGGGCGGCCTCCAGCTTCACGTTGCGCTCCGACCGCGGGCGCTGGAGCTTGAGCTTGCGGGCCCGCGCGATCATGTCGTTCAGGAACTGATCGACGGTGTACGGGTGCGAACCGGTCGTCTTGACGACACGGCGGCGCAAGTCCGGCCCGATGCGCTTGAGGAAGGCCGCGGCCGACTCACGGCTGTCGGCCTTGCCCGGCGCGAAGATGCGCTCGAGCTGCATCTCGTAGAAGTCCGGGAGGTCGACCCCGTACCGGTCACGGCGCTCGCGGTAGTGCCGGCGCAGCGTGCGCTTCATGCCGCGCAGCGGCTCGATCTGGGCCCTGGAGCGCACCGGCGGTGCGTACGCCGAGACCTCGGCGGCTATCTCGTCGACGAACTCGAGCTTCGACAGGACCGGCCAGTCGGCGTAGATCGTGCGCCAACGCGAGCGCGGCGTGAGCCAGACGGCGAAGGTCTCGGCGAAGTCCTCGACGGGATGACTTTGCGCGTACCACCACTCGAGATGCAGCACGTGCTTGCGACTCTCGGGTCGGGCCTTGTAGGTGTTGGGGTAACGCCGGCCGGCGCGGCCGAAGGCCTTCTGCCAGCGCCGCTTGCGGCGCAGGCGGTAGGCCGTGTCGAAGGCATGCCCGGCCTCGTGCCGCAGGATCTTCATGCACCAGGCCTTGGTGCCGCCCTCCACCTGGAACATCTGCCGGCGTTCGAGCTGCATCAGCCTGGGGTGCGCGAGATAGAATGGAATGGCGATGCCCGGCACGCCGTCCGGGGAGAACCACTCGTTGCTCAACCAGCAGTGTGGCTTGACGCGCAAGCCCTTGGCCATCAACTCCTCGTGCAGCTTGGCGACCAGTGGCTCGAGCCAGGTGCCCTCGATCCGCAGATCGAGATCGCACAGGCGCAGGTCCATCAGCTCCTCGTCGGTCCATGTGACCCACGCGGGGTCGCCACGCTTGCGGCGGCGACGGCTCGTTCGGCGATCGGATCGGCTCACGGTGATGGCTTGCGTCCTCCTCCGCGAGGGAAGTCTACGACGCGAAGGCCTAGCGGTGAAGGACGCCGTACTTCCAGATGCACCAGATCGCCTGCACGCCGTCGCGCCAGCCGATCTTCTTTCCCTCGTCGTACGTCCGGCCGCGGTACGAAATCGGCACCTCGTAGATGCGTGCGCCGGCTCGGGCGAGCTTCGCGGTCATCTCCGGCTCGATGCCGAAGCGCTCCTGCGTGAGGTCGAGGGACTGCAGCAACTCCCGACGAACGGCCTTGTAGCACGTCTCCATGTCGGTGAGATTCAGGTCCGTGGCCAGGTTGCTGAGGAACGTCAGGAACCCGTTGCCCATGCGGTGCTTGTAGTAGAGCACCCGTGACGCGCCGGCCAGGAAGCGGCTGCCGAACACGGCGTCCGCGCTGCCCTCCAGGATCGGCGCCAGCAGGACGGGATACTCGCTCGGGTCGTATTCGAGGTCGGCATCCTGGATGACGATCACCTCGCTGCGGGCCTCGGCGATCCCCGTACGCACGGCCGCACCCTTGCCACGGTTCTGGGGGTGCAGGAACACGCGCACGCGCTCCCGGCCCTCCCAGGCGGCGTAGCGCTCGCGCGTCCCGTCCGTGGAGCCGTCATCGACGACCACGACCTCCTCGACCACCGGCGACGCCAGGACCTTCTCGAGGATGGTGTCGATGGTGGTGACTTCGTTGAAGACCGGGACGATCACGGTCAGCATGCGGGTCGGGGTGGCGTTCTCGTTCACGGCCGAGACTCTACGGGCGGCGGGCGCGCAGTACGACGTACGGGCCGACCCGCCGGAGCAACTCCTGGTGGTAGATGCCGGCACCTGCAAAGGTCTCGATCGCCGTCGCCTCGCCCGCGCGGGCCACCACCGTCACGAGCCGATCGCCCGGCAGGGAGCTCGCCGGAAACAGGCCCAGACGGCGGAGCGCGCCGGCGCGCGCCGGGGACGGGCCCGGCGCCCCGCTCCCAGGCCCCGGGGTCCGCTCCGCCCGGGATGCCTGCGCGTCG
>JARGNS010000054.1:0-268 GCA_029213105.1 Planctomycetota bacterium | reverse complement strand
CCAGCCCTCGGAGCCCGCCTCCCGCGCCGCGGCGCGGACCGCGGCGCCGAGCTGATGCAGGCGGCCCGCCGCCGCGGGCCCGTCCGGCGCCAGCGCCGCCTGGATTCCCCCGGAGACCAGCCCGAGGCTGGCCAACGCACAGGCCGTGAGCGCCGCCGCGCCCAGGGGCACCCGCCGCCGCCCCAGCAACGCCCGGGTGCCGACCCAACCGGCCAGGACGATCAGCGGCAGGACGGCCAGCGTCGGGAACGGCTGCCCCAGCAACCAG
>JARGNS010000053.1 GCA_029213105.1 Planctomycetota bacterium | reverse complement strand
CGCGACGAGCTCCGGCCGCTCGTGCTTCGCCAGGGGGAAGCGCAGGCGCTGGCTGCACTCCTCGAGCTCACCAGGCGCGGCCGGCGCCCGCCCGGCTGCGAGGTCCTCGGCGGTCACCACGAACACCACCAGCCCGCGGGGTGTCTGGAAGTACTCCAAGAGCCGGCTGTCCGGTGCGAGGGCGGCCTGGATCGCCGCAACGGAGGGGAGGGATGCCGCCGCCGGGTCCTCGATGGGCGTGCCGCGGCGCTGGCGCAGCACGCGCGCGAGCGTCTGCTCGAGTTCCGCGGCCTGGCGGTTGCGCGCGAGGCGCTGCTCGGGCGCACCGTCGTCGCGCACCCCGTCGCGCAGGAGCTCGGAGTACACGGCGTTCAGCGAGGCACGCAGGGCATCGATGCGCGTGTCGCACAAGGTGCCGTGCGCGGCAGGGCGCGAGCGGCCGAGTTGCTCCAGCAACGTGCGCGACTTGGCGCGCTGGGCATGCTCGAAGGCGCCCTGGACATCGCCGCTGTCGAGGAGGAGGTCCACGAGCGTCTCGTAGAGCTCCGCGCCGGCGGAGGAGTACGCGCTGCGGTAGGCGTCGGGCGGCACCTCGCCGCGCGTCTGCTCGACGATAGCGAGGGCCGCGCGGAGCGCCTCCAGGGCCTCCGGCGCGCGATCGAGGGCGCGGCAGGCCTCGCCTACCGTGCGGAGGGCCTCGAGCCGCAGCCACGGCGCGAAGATGCGGCGGGTGGACTCCAGGACGCCGGCGGCGGTCTCGCGTGCGGCCTCATGGTTCCCGGCGGCCATGGCGAGGCTCGCCTCGAGCAGCCGCACCGACGCGGCCGTGAGGGGATTGGAGAACGCCGTGAGCAGGCTCGCGGATTCGCTGGCGAGCGCGGCAGCCTGCGCCGGGCGCTCCATGGCGAGCCAGGCGTAGGCCGTCTGCACGAGGCAGGAGACCTCACGTCCGCTCATGGCCAGTGCGGCGAAGGCCTTGCGGGCGCGAGCGAAGAGCTCCGTGGCGGCGTGGTACTCGCCGCCGAGGGCCGAGGCGCGCCCCGCGACGTAGGCCGCCTGGGCGCGATCGCGGGTGAGTCCGAGGGCCTCGAAGCGCTCGCCCGCACGCTCGGCGTAGGCCCGGGCATCCTCCGGGAGGTGCAGGCGCAGGTGGATCTCCGCGCGGTCGAGATCGACGTGCGCACGGTGCATCTCGTCCTGCAGGCGCTCGAGGGTGGGGGCGACGTCGTCGAAACGCTCGAGGGCTTCCGCGAAGCGGCCGCGCTTGAAGGCGGCGTGGGCCAGGTTGTAGTCCAGATGCGCCGTGGAGTGCTCGCAGCCTTCTTCGAGGAACAGCTCGCGGGCGAGCTCGAACCAGCGCGTGGCGGCACGGAAGCGGTTGCAGGCCTGCAGGGCGGAGCCGCGGTTGGTGGCGATCACGGCCCGCACGCGGCGCGGGGCGTCTGCCGGCAACAGCCACTCGACCTGACGGTAGTGGCGCAGCGCCTCGCGCGGCTGGTCGAGTTGCGTGGCGAGGTCGGCCAGCGCCATGCGGATGCGGATCAGGCCCTTGGTGTGGTCGAGGGCCTCGAAGGTGGCGAGCGCGCGCAAGCCCACCTCGCGTGCCTCGGGCCAGCGCTCGAGCTGCGTGAGAACCTCCACACGCATGGATTGCAACTCGGCTCGCTCGCGTCGGTCGCCGCGCAGTCGCAGCAGCACGAGGGCTTGGTCGACGGCGCGCAGCGCTTCCGGGTAGCGGCCAAGGAGCATGCAGGCCTGGGTGAGCACGCGCAGGCAGCGTGCGTGCGCTTCGACATCCTCCAGCTTGCGGGCGATGTAGCGCGCGAGCCGTGCGCACTGGCGTGACTGGTCGGGATCGCTGCGGAACGTCCCGCGAACTGGGTGCGGTGGTCGCGCAGGCGATACGCGCGCAGGCGGTAGTCCGCCGCCCGAAGCACATTGCTCGCCAGCCCCTGCGTCTGCACCCGTGACTCCACCCCTCGGTTCGGCCGTCGTGGCCGTCCCTACACCCGAGGGCTGATGACGCTAGGGAAGTGGGTACGCACGCTCAACCCCTCACCCCGTGCGGCGGTCGGCCGTGCTGCGCCGGCGTGCGGATGCGCGTGGCACAACGCCCAGACAATGGGCCTGTGCGGGCGATGCGCTTGGCCTTGAGCGACTATTCAGGTGTCTTAATGGAACGTCTTGCTCCGGGACCCGTTCGCCGCGTGCTAGAGCATGCGCATGCCGAAAAGCCGTTCCCACGACGCCGAGATCCAGGCCCTCGAGGGGGAGATCCGTACGGCGAACAGCATCCTGCTCTGGGCGCCGTGGATGGGGTTGTCGGTGTTCGCGGCCATTCCCGTGGGGAACGCCTATGGATCCATGGCCGGGTGGATTGCCCTGCTGTCGATCCTCGCGTGCACGGGGATCGTGATCTACATGCCCGTGATGCGCCGGCACGAGTATCGGCAGCGCATCCGGGACCTGCGGGAGAAGCAGGGCTGAGGCGTGGGGCGACTCGTGAGTTGCCCCTGGGGCCGGCCCCTGCGGCTTCGCCCTGACGAGTTGGCCCGACTCGCCCCGGCGCGTTCCCTGTAGGCTGCGCTCGCGTGACGTTCGCGAGCCTGCCCTTCCTGGTCTTCCTGCTCGCGCTGCTCCCCGTCCATGCGCTGCTGCGCCGGCGTGTCGGCCTCCGCAATCTCTTCCTGCTGGCGGCGAGCTACCTCTTCTATGCGGCGTGGGATCCCCGCTTCCTGGGGCTGATCGTCCTCTCGACGGTGGTGGACTACCTCGCAGCCCGGCGCATGGAACGCCCCGAGGCACACCGCCGGGCGTGGTTGCTGCTGAGCGTGTGCGTGAACCTGGGGCTGCTGGCCAGCTTCAAGTACTTCGACTTCTTCGCGGCGGGCTTCTCGGCGCTTGCCGCATCGGTGGGCTGGCACGTGGATGCGCCCACCCTGGGCCTCGTGTTGCCAGTGGGCATCAGCTTCTACACGTTCCAGACGCTGGGCTACACCATCGATGTGTACCGGCGCGAGTTCCCCGCCGAGCGGAATCTGCTGCACTTCGCCCTGTTCGTGGCCTGGTTCCCCCAACTGGTGGCAGGGCCGATCGAGCGGGCGCGGAACCTGCTGCCCCAACTGCGGGCGGTTCCACCCCTGTCGGGCGCGCAGCTCCAGCGGGGCTTCTATCTCATCGCCGCGGGGCTCTTCAAGAAGGTCGTCCTGGCGGACAACGCGGCGTACGTCGTCGATCGGGTGTTCGGGGCCGCGGCTCCCGCGGGCCTGGACGTGTGGGTGGCGGCGTACGCGTTCGCCATCCAGATCTACTGCGACTTCTCGGGCTACACGGACATGGCCCGCGGCGTGTCCAAGTGCCTGGGCATCGAGCTCGCCCACAACTTCGACCGGCCGTACCTCGCCCAGGATCCCCGCGCGTTCTGGCGCCGCTGGCACATCACGCTCGGCGCCTGGTTTCGCGACTACCTCTACCTGCCACTCGGCGGGCGCGGCGGTGGCCTGGCCGGCGCCGCACGCGTGCTGCTCGTCTTCGGGCTCGCGGGCCTGTGGCACGGCGCCGCGTGGACGTTCGTCCTGTGGGGGCTTGGCCATGGGATCTGGCTGCTTGCCTGGCGCGCCCTCGGACGCTCGGCGCCGCGTACGGGCGCGGGGGCCGTGCTCTGTGTCCTCGTGACGTTCCATCTCGTCTGTGCCGGGTGGTTGCTGTTCCGAGCGGAGAGCCTGGCCCAGCTGGGTGGCATGCTGACCGCGGGCGGCAGCAGCGTGCTCGATGCGGCGTGCTGGCGGATCGTCGCGGCGGCCAGCGTCGTGGCGCTCGTGGCGGCGTTGCTGCGCACCCGGGTGGGCGTGCGTTCCTTCGTGTTCGCACTGCCGCTGCCCGCGCGTGTGGCGGTGTACCTGTTCTTCTGGTTCGGAGTCGTCCTCTTTGGAGTCACGGATGCCTCGCCGTTCCTCTACTTCCGCTTCTGACCGTGGGGGGGTGCCCTGGGCCCTCCTGCTGACCGTGCTGCTGGTGCTTGCGGTCGAGGTCGGCCTGCGCCACGTGGACTTCGCGCGGGTGACGCCCTACGCGTGGGGGCTCGGGGAGTACGACGCCTCGGCGCTGCGGCTGCGCGCCGAGGGCCCGCCGGATGTCCTCGTGCTCGGCACCAGTCGCACGCGCGAGGCGCTCGACCTGCCCGTGCTGCGTGCGGCGCTTGCCGAGCGCGGTGGGCGCTCGCTGCGCGTGGGCAACCACGCACTCAGCGGAGCGCGTGCGGGCGAGGCCGCAGCCATCCTGGAGCTCGCGTTGCGCCACGGCCGACCTGGGCTGGTGCTGATCGGGCCCCCGCGAGCATGCCGACCGGCAGGCGCGCTTCGCACCCATGGCCGATGTGGTGGGGGGCGCGGATCCGCGCCGCACGGCCCACGCGCACCTGGGCGCGTGGCTCCGGACCTACGGGGCCCGTCGCCGGCTGGGAGATGTGCTGCTGGGGCGTCATCGCTTCGAGGCCGTGCCGTCGCCGTTGGCCGGGGACCTCACCGACTTTCAGCGCGAGACACCGGACACGTCCCTGCTGACGCGACCGCTCGGGGACGCGTGGATCGAGGCGCACCTCGAGCGTGTGCGCGAGGACGGTGTCTACGCCTTCAGCGCACAGCGGGTCGCCGCCGTGCGGGGCATGCTCGCGGCATGCCGGCGCGCGCAGGTTGCCGTGGTGCTCTTCGAGGTGCCCGTCTCCCGGGTGTGGCAGCGCAGCCTTCCGATGGCCAGCATGGAGATCTTCCAGCAGGGCGTGTCGGCCTTGGCCGAGGAGGAGGGGGTGCCGTACTGGAGCACCCAGGCGCTGGGGTTGGCCTTCGGGCCGGAGGACTTCCTGGAACCCTCGCACCTCAACCGACGCGGCGCGCGGCGCTTGACCGCGGCGCTTGCGGCGCGCTTGCCGCTGTCCGCGGCGTCCCGTCCGCGGTAGCTCCCGTACGGTGTCGGGTGACATCTTCACCACCTCGTACAGCCCCCGAACGCAGGCCCGAGGGAGGCCGCGGACCGCCTAGGTCTTCTTCGACTTGCCCTTGGCCGCATCACCCGGCACCTTGCGCTGTGTGAGCCAGTCGGAGTAGCCGCCGACATAGTCGCCGACGCGTCCTTCCCCTTCGAGTACGAGCGTGCTGGTCACCACGTGATCGAGCAGCTCGCGGTCGTGGCTTACGACCAGGATCGTGCCCTCGTACTCCGCCAGGAGCCCCTCGAGGACCTCCAGCGTCTCCACGTCGAGGTCGTTCGTGGGCTCATCGAGCACCAGCAGGTTCGAGGGCTTGACGAAGAGCTTGGCGAGCAGGAGGCGGTTGCGCTCGCCGCCGGAGAAGCTCGTGATCGAGCCGCGGGCCTGGTCGGCATCGAAGAGGAAGTCACGCAGGTAGGAGATCACCTGCCGCTCCTTGCCGTTGACCAGCACCGTGCTCGAGCCTTCGCCGACGTTGTCCGCGGCTGAGAGGCTCTCATCCAGATGGGCGTGGAGTTGGTCGAAGTACGCGATGTCGACGTTCGTGCCCTGCTGGACCGTGCCGCTGGTCGGCTCGATCTCCCCGAGCAGGAGACGCAGCAGTGTGGTCTTGCCCGTGCCGTTCGGCCCGATGATGCCGACGCGATCGCCTCGCTGGATCTCTGTGGTCAGCCCTTCGATCGAGGGGCCGTCGGGCCAGGCGAAGGAGACATCCTTCGCGCGCAACACGATGCGTCCGGACGGCGCGCTGCTCTGGGCCTCGATCTTGACCGAGCCCGCGACGTCGCGTCGCTCGCTCCGGGTCGTGCGCATCTCCTCGAGTTCATTCACCCGGCCCATGTTCCGCTTGCGCCGCCCGCGGACGCCCTTGCGGGCCCAGGCCTCCTCCTGGGCGAGCTTCTTGTCGAACTGCTTGTCGCCGCGGGCCTCGGCGGCCAGGGATCCGGACTTGCGCGCGACATACTGGTCGTAGTCCGGGCCGAAGCGCGTGATGTGGCCGCGGTCGAGGTCGAGGATGCCCGTGGCGACGCGGCGCAGGAACGCACGATCATGCGTGACGACGAGGAGCGCCCGCCGGCGGCGAAGGAGGAAGTCCTCGAGCCAGGCGATGGCCTCGATGTCGAGGTGGTTGGTCGGCTCGTCGAGCAGGAGCAGGTCGGGCTCCGTGGCAAGCGCACGGGCGAGCAGCGTCCGGCGCTTCATGCCTGCGGAGACGTCCGGGACCCAGTCCCAGGGATCGAGGCCAATGCGCGAG
Source organism: Planctomycetota bacterium (assembly GCA_029213105.1). Classification (GTDB taxonomy): domain Bacteria; phylum Planctomycetota; class PLA2; order PLA2; family JAEUHO01; genus JAHEIK01. The sequence goes on along the minus strand of JARGNS010000053.1, from coordinate 6,529 downwards.
ATGGCGGCCTTCGCGGCGTGCTCTGCCACGCCGGGCGCCGACATCACGACGTCGAGGATCGTGCCGGTCAGGTCGTGCGGGACCTGCTGGTCGAGGTAGGCCACGCGACACGAGGAACGACCGATGATGCGGCCTTCGTCGGGCTCCTGCGTGCCCATGATGACGCGCATCAGGGTCGACTTGCCGGCGCCGTTGCGGCCCAGGAGGGCGAGGTGCTCGCCCGGCTCGATCGTGAGATCGATCCCGTCGAGGATGGGGGGGCCGCCGAAGGAGACGGTGAGGTCTTGGAGTTGCAGGAGCGCCATGCGCGAAGACTACGGCGGCGGCGAGAACAACAGGTCCGGGGCCGGGGAGAAACCACGGCGCGTGGTGCCGGATGGAACCGCCAGCGGGGACGCAGCGCGCCGACGCGGTCTCGCGTTCCCCTGTGCTCCCGGCCGGGGGCCCGTACCCCGCGCTTCGTTCGCTCGCATCAGCAGGTGTGAGTGGCCGCGGGAGGGGTGGGGTCGCTACAATCCCCGCCGCACCCGGGCGCTCGTCTCCGGGGGTTTCCGCCCGTGGGCGGCCCACTCCATCCCGGGACCCGATCCCATGCGACGCGACTCCTTCCTGTCCGACAACTGCCCGCCCATGGGCATCTACGAGACCCTCTACGACTTCCAGGACAGCTTCGGGCGGTTCATGGGGACCGAGGGCACCCACCCCTGGTCTCAGGGCTTCCCCCTGACGACGCAGCTCGAGGGCGGGCCGCCCCTGCCCGGCAGCGTCGACGTAACGTGGCAGGACCGCTTCTATCCCACGGCCTGGGGGCTTCCGGACCTGCGAGAGGCGCTTGCCGGGTACTACAACTCCTTCTACGGCTCGAACATCACACCGGAGAACGTGATGGTGTTCGCCGGCGGTCGCCCCGGTATCTACGCGGTCCTGGCGTTCCTGAAGAAGCACATCGAGGTGCGCATCGGCAACGCCGAGTGGCCGGCGTATCTCGACATCATGACGCAGACCGAGACCAACTGGCGGGTCGTGCCGTTCACCGAGGAGAACGGCTTCCATCCGGCCAACGAGGCCTACTTCGATCGGGCCGGCCTCAATCACAAGACGCACCTGCTCCCGATCATCTCCAACCCGGGCAACCCGACCGGCCACACCCGCGCCGGCGAGGAGTTGCGCGAGTTGATCGCGATGGCCGAGCAGCCGGGCAACGGCATCCTGCTCGACGAAGCCTACGAGATGTTCCACTCGTCGAAGGGCGTCAGCGGCATCCAGTACGTGCAGGACCTCGACAACAGCAACGTGTTCCTCGCGGGCGCGTGCACCAAGGGGCTGCAGTGCCCCGGCATCCGTATCGGGTGGATCATCGCCAGCAAGACCAACGTCGAGACCCTCTCGAACTACTCCAGCTTCGGCATGGGCGGGGTGAGCCATCCCTCGCAGCGCTATGCCGTCGAGCTGCTCGAGCCGAACCGCGTCGCCCAGGCGCGCGATGCGGTCGAGAAGCACTACGGCATGCAGCGCGCCCGCTACGGCGAGGCCTTCACGGAGATGGGCCTCGAGGTCTTCACCGGCGACGGCGGCTTCTACCACTGGATGAAGCTGCCGGAGGGCCTGGACGCCAGCGAGCTGAACCGGCGCCTGTTCAAGGAAGGCGCTGCGATTCTCGAGGGCAAGGACTGCGACATGGCGCGGCCGCACGACAAGGATCCCTCCTACGTGTCGCCGTACGCCAACTGGTTCCGCTTCTCGTTCGGCCCCTTGCTGCCCGAGACGTTCGAGTCGGATGTCGCGATTCTCAAGCGGGTGCTGGACGCGTATCGGGCGGACGTCACGTAAGCGCCGAGCCGAGTCGGCCTGCCCCCGCGCACCTCGTCCCTAGCGGCGATCGACGAGGTCGATCAGCGTCACCTGCATGAACGCCCGGGATTCGAAGCCGACGGCATTGCCCTCCTGGATCGTGCAGTTGAGCCATCCGGGCGTGCCCACGGCGGCTTCCGCGGCGGAGGGCGCCGTCCGCGTGTTCGCACACCCCAGGCAAGGGCCGTTGAAGCCCGAGGGCAGGATCGTGTCCACCGACCAGCTCCAGGGGAGGTTGTGGTTCTGCGCCCCGGCACCCAGGCGGAGGCGTAGGCAGACCGAGGTGATGGGGGCGGTCGTACCGGCGAAGGCATCCACCAGCGGCTGCGTGTTCTCGGCGCGCGTGAACCAGGCGCGGAACTTCTCCTCGCCGACGGCGAAGGTCGCGAGCACGCCGCCGGTCAGGGTCGTGGCGTCAAACGGCGGAAGGACCATGCCCGGGTCGCCCGTGCCGCCCCCGCCTGTGCCGCCTCCGCTGCCACCTCCGCCGGACGGCCCGCCGGGGGTGTTGGTGTTGGCGGCCGGGGCGTCGGTGCCGGAGCCGCCGCCGCAGGCCACGAGGAAGAGGGCCAGCAGGGCTGCCAGGCAGACATGGATGCGCGTGTGTCGTTCTCGGTTCATGGACCTCACCTGCCGTGCCGTTTCACCCGCGAGGGCGTAGGCCGCCAGGGTGTGTGGCGGACACGTCATCCTGCGTGCGTGTATCGCTCGGTGGACGGCGGTCTCCCACGGGGGACAGGGCCCAGGCCGCATGCGGGCTGGTGACCCCGTGCGGGTCTACGGATTGCCGAGGATGACGAAGGCCGTGACGATCCCGACGAGCACGCCGACGGCGATGTGCGCCTTGCTGCGGGAGGGGGCAGGAAGCGTGCGCGTCGCCGCCCCCGTGATGGCTCCGATCACGGCCGCGATGGGTACGGCAGGAACAGCCCAGAAGGCCGCGGCGATCGGCCACAGGTTGGAGCCGGTGGCGAGGGAGCCCGCACCGCACCCCACCAACGCAAGGCCGGCGCAGATCAGGGCGCCCTGCGCCACGGGGCTTGACGGCCGCGGCTCGTGCTCCTCGTCCCGTTCGATCTCCTGCTCGTCCAGGGGGCACCTCCTGTCGGGGTTCCAGCCCCGCTCCACTCTACTGCTGGGCGGAGGTGGTCAGCCGACCCTGCATCATTCGATACAGTCGCCCTGCCATCGGGGACCACCCGCCTGCGGCTGAAGGAGGACCCATGTCCGAAGCGAACGACGACGCGTCTGGCCCCGACTGGGGTATCAACTTCGAGCGAGTCCACTGTCCGTCCTGCGGGGAGTCCATGCCGCCCATCCGACTTCCCAAGGGCTGGCATGAGTTGATGTGGGGCGGCTGGACGTGTCCCGCCTGCGGTTGCCGCATGGACAAGTGGGGCAAGGCGCGCGACGCAGACGCCGCGGAGTAGAACGCCATCGACTTCGCGGCACCGCAGGTCGGGCCACTGCCGCACTACCTCAGCGGCTTCTCCGGCGTGACCATGGTCGACGTGCTGGGGGGCTTCCAGAAGGCGCACCTGGGCCCGTTCCCGTTCGCGCGCGTCATGGCGTCGTACGGCCCGCCCGGGAAGCGAGTCCGCGTCGAACTGCCCCAGGCGCGCTGACCCCTGCGGTTTCGCGGATCCAGGGGCGCGGCTGCATTTGCGCCCGCAATCTGCCATCATGCGTCTACCCCCAGGAGGAGAACGCATGCTCAAGTGGATCCTCGGCGTGATCGTCGGCTACATCGTGGGCTCCGCCGTGATGATGGGCGTGCACATCGCGACCCAGCCCATGTACCCGCCGCCTGAAGGCGTCGATGTCTGGGACCCCGACCAGCGCGACAAGGTCGAGGAGTGGATGGAGACCCTGCCGAACGGCGCCTTCGCCCTGGCGCTGCTGGCTCACATGCTCGGCACCGCTGCCGGCGCGGCCACCACCATGGCGATCGTGGGACGCGAGCGCATCAAGCCTGCCATCGTGATCGGCGTGCTGTTCACGGTCGCGGGGATCATCAACATCTTCAGCGTGCCCCATCCAGGCTGGTTCCCCTTCGCCGACATCCCCTGCTACCTGATCGCGGCGTGGCTGGTCGGCAAGCTGATGCTCAAGAAGCCAGCCGGCGCGGCAGAGACGATCGCCTAGGCACGGCAAGGCCGACCTGTACACCTCCCGCGGCACGGTTCCCCCCAGGCCGCCAGGCGCCTGCGTGGCTCCGGTACGCCCGCCGCTCCCGTAGCATCAAGGCCACCGATGTCCGTGCGCCACCTCGCAACCCTCCTCGCCGCAGCGCTCGTCTCGCTCACGCTCTGGCTGCTGCTGGACCGTGACCCGCGCGCTGCCGAGTCGCCGGCGGATGCCGGCGTCGGAGAGACCTCTCCGCCTGCGCAGCAGCCGCGGCTCGGGGGGCGCGCGGCGGGCAGCCCCGTTGCCGCGAGCCCCCTCGCGCTGGAGCCGAGCGAGGTGCTCCATGCGCGCGTGCGCATCGTGGGCGCCGTGCGGCGGCCGACCGCAGACGAGACGCTGCCGGTCGGAGGGGAGGTGCGGGTGATCGTGCTGCGTCGGCAGGTCTCGGTTCAGCCGGAGCCCCTCACGGTCCCCGTGACCGCCGGCCGCTACGCGGTGGAGTTCACCTGCTTGCCGGGGGACCAGTTCGTGCTCTTCCACAGCGAGGCGGAGATGTCGCGCTCCGACATCGTGTCGCGGTCGGTGGAGGGCGAGGCCGAGTTCTCGATCGACCTCGTGACGCAGCCCCTGGCGTTCGTACACGTCACGGTGGTGGATCGCGACGGACGTCCGGCGGCCGGTGCGACCTTCGAGACCCGGCCGCGAGGGCAGCTCGAGAACGCACCGCATGCGGATGGGCTCGGGCAGGCGCAGCTGCCTCTGGGCGCGTTTCATCGGCTCGTGCTCGTGGCGCGGGGGGTCGACGGCACGCGCGGCCGCTCGGGCCTGCTCGCGCTGCAGCACGGCAAGCCCACCAGGACGCGCATCGTGCTCGACGAGGCCTGGGCGCCGGTGGACGTCGTCTGCTCCTCCGGCGGCGACGCGCGCGTGACCGGGCGCGCGGTCCGGTTCCGCTTCGGGGGCGAGCTCACGGCGTGGATCGATGCCTTCGTCGATGGGCCGGCCGTGTCCGTGGAGCTTCCTGAGGTTCATGCCCATCCGCGCGCCGTCATCGAGCTGCCCGGGCTGCCCGGGCAGGTCAACCTGCACTGGCCCACGATGGACGAGGCGATCCAGGAGGGCGGTATCGAACTGGAGGTGGGACACCGGGCGAGTGCGACGTTGCGCTTCGTCAGCGGCGGTGGCGCGCCCTTGCCGCAGCTGTCTTTCACGTCGCGACTCGTCGAGGCCGGGGGGGCGATGGGCAAGCGCCGCTACGGGCGCAGCAATGCCCAGGGCACGGCCGTGCTCGCGCAGCTGCCCCTGGGGACGTACGAGGTGCGTGTGGCGAACAACCCGCCGCAGCGCGTGCGATTCGCCGCGCTCGAGGAGCACTTCGACGTGACCGTTCCCGTGGCCAGCACGATCCGGTGCTCTTTGCCGGACGCGAGCCTGGGGGTCCCAGGGGGCGTCAAGCTGATGATCCAGGCGGGGGAGCAGGGCGCCTGGAACCGCGAGTTCCACTCTCTCCTGCGTGACGGCATGCTTGCGGTCGCCATCCCCGTGCCAGACGGCACGGCGGTGCGGGTCGCACTCGTGACGACCGTGGAAGGGCGCGTGGCGCAGACGCTCTCCTCGGAGGGGCGCGGGGTCTCAGGGGGCGAGGCTCTCGTGCTGCAGACCCGTCGGTACAGCACGCTGATTGGCGTGGCGGTCGAGGATGGCCGTCTGCCGAGTGGCTGGGTCCAGGTGAAGCGCAGCGGCGACCCGGAAGCCGACTCGGCGCTGGCTCCCCTGCGTCCGGCGCTCGGCGGCGCGGTGGTGGCCCGGCTGAAGCCAGGCCGCTACACGGTGAGCTACGACGTGCGGCCGCAGTTCCTGCACCCACGCGTACTGGGCACGATCGACGTCACGGCCGACACGCGCGCGTACAGCCTGCCCTTCGAGCGCTAGGGCCGGGCAGCCGCGGACAGCGACCCGAGCGGCTCGCTCCGGTACCCTGGCGCGCGCCTGCCGGGGAGCATCCCGGAGCACGCCGGAGTGACCGCCATGCGAACCATGATCCTCGCCTTGCCCCTCATCCTGTTGCTCGCCGCCTGCGGTGATGAGCCTGCGTCGACGTCGGCCTGGAAGCCCGTGGACCCGGCCGCCATGTCGACGGCCCAGAAGGCCCAGCAGGCCAAGGGCGTGGCCGCGAAGGATGCGTTGTTCTCGCGGCTGACGGCCAAGCTGAAGGCGGCCTTCGCCGAGGGGCCCGGTGCGGCGATCGGAGCCTGCCGCGTGGCCGCGCCCGAGATCACGGCCGCCGTGGGCGGCGAGCAGGCGCTGCGCATCGGGCGGACCTCGCACAAGCTGCGCAACCCGGAGAACACGCCGCCCGACTGGGCCGGATCCTTCATCGACCAGCGCACGTCCAAGCCGGTCTGGCTGGCGCACGATGACGGGCGCCTCGCGGGCCTGCTTCCCATCTCGACGATGCCCCTGTGCCTCATGTGCCATGGCGAGAAGAACTCGATCATGGAGCCGATCCGCACGGCGCTGCACGAGCACTACCCCGACGATCAGGCGACGG
>JARGNS010000052.1 GCA_029213105.1 Planctomycetota bacterium | reverse complement strand
CGCCTGGGGATCGGTGACGTGCTGCGCATCACCGGCGATACCGACTTCCTCAAGGAGTACGGAGAGACGCAATCAGGCGAGGCCCGTCCGACGGTCATCAAGCCCGATGGCAAGATCTACCTTCCGGAGATCGGCGCGGTGCCTGCGAACGGTCTGACCGTGATCGAGCTCCAGGACGATCTCCGTGAGCGCCTGAAGAAGTACAAGAACAACCCGTTCGCCTCGGTCGACGTCGTCGAGTTCCGGTCGCAGAAGTTCTACGTGCTCGGCGCCGTCAGCAATCCCGGCGTGTACTCGGTGGACGGCAGCACGTCGCTCCTGGAGACGCTCGGTCTCGCCGGTGGAGCCAGCGATGGCGCGGACCTCGAGCAGTCCTATGTCGTGCGGGACTCCAAGATCCTGCCGGTGTCCCTCGCCGACATGGTGATGCGTGGCGACATGAGTCGCAACGTCACGATGCAGCACAAGGATCTCGTGTTCGTGCCGACTCGGGAGGATGCGCGGGCCTATGTCGTGGGCGAGGTCAAGAAGCCCGGCCCCGTCCCCTTCGACGCGAATGGTCGTCTGTCGCTGGCCGCCGCGGTCGCCTCCGCCGGCGGGCTCGACGCCCAGTGCGCGGACGTGAACCAGGTCCGTGTCTATCGGGGTGGGTGGGACAGCCCCCAGGTCTTCACGCTCTCGTCTGAGGACGTGTACAAGTACGGCCAGTCGATCCACCTGCGAAGCGGCGATCGGATCATGATCGCGCCGAGCTCCCAGGCCACGAACCAGAGAGCCGCGCAGCTCGTGTTGCCTTACATCAACACAGCATTGGCGATGGTCCTCGCCGGAGTCGCCGTCAGTCGGTAGCGGGCTTGCCTGCAGCAGGACCTCCGTCGCGGGTATCCTGAGGCCCTTGGGCGGGAATGTGCCTGTCCGGGGGGAACCGATGAAGCGCGCGGGTGGCATGGAATCGACGACGGAGCGGGTGGCCCCGCGTTCGATCTTCCACTATGTCGAGATCGTGCGCGAGCGCTGGCTGTCGGCCTGTCTGGTGTTCGTCGTCGTGGCCGGACTCGTCGCCGCGCTGAGCCTCTTCGCGACGCCGGCCTACGAGTCGCAGGCCCTGATCCAGCTCGAGATGAACCGCAGCGCGGGTGATGAACTCGCCCAGATCTCCATGATGGATGCCTTCGCCAACATCCAGGCCGAGATCCAGGTGATCACATCCCACCGCGTAGCCGAGCGTGCCGCGGTCCTTGCCGGGGCAGGCGTCTTGATCCGCCAGGAGAATGCCTACCGCCCGTGGGAGGCCATGCTCCGCAAGCTCAAGGGGGGCGAAGCGCCCGCGCGACTGGCGGCTCGGCTCGTGACACGGCCGACGCCTGAATCCGATCGGGACGTGCGCGTTTCCTTCAACCGCCGCGGCACGCATTTCTCGGTCCACGCCGTCGGGACGGACGCCCTCCTCGCGCAATCCGAGTTCGACCGGCGCAAGGGCTGTGAACTCGACGTCGGAGACATGCGCTTGCTCGTCGAAGCCGTGGGCAGTGCACCGCGCAGCGCGAGCTACCTCGTCAGCCTCCGGGCGGGCCAGCGGGCCGACCAGCTCGTCGAGGCCGAGGCGCCGTCCGACGGGGCCACGCCGCCCCCGCTTCGGATCACGACGGTGATTCGAGCCATGCCGGCGACGCATGGTTCCTTCCGCCTCCGCATTCACGACGACGGTGCGGCCTACGACCTGCTCTCGGGAGGCGGCCGCGACCTGATCGCCACCGAGGCCTGGGAGCCGGGCGTGGGGGCCACCCTGACGATCGGAGGGGACGAGATCCTGGTCGAGCCGGCGTCGGGTGATCCGCGCGGGGAGACGTTCGTACTCGAGTTGCAGTCGGCGCGCTTCGCGGCCCAGTGGATGCAGGCTCGTGCGCGCGCCTCCGAGCGCGGGGAGTGGACGGGGCTCATCAACGTCTCCGCCCGGACCACCGATCCGTATCTGGCGCAGCGGTGTGCAGACGCGCTGGCGCAGAGCTACCTCGAGCGTCGGCAGGCCCGCAAGGACGATCAGGTCCTGGGCCGGCTCAACTGGCTGAAGGAGGAACTGCTCGAGACGCGCAAGGACCTTGACGCGGCCTTGAACGCACGCAACGACTTCGTCGTGAACGCCGACGCGATCCTCTTGAGCGAGAAGGCCACCTCGGCGCTCGACGCCCGGCGAGGGCTCTTCGAGCAGCGCCTCGTGCAGCAGGAACTCCATGACCGGACGCGGGCCACGCTGGCCGCCACGGAGTCCACGCGCTCGCCGGAGCAGATCCTGGCCGTGGTCGGCGAGAGCGCCGTCGACGTCCAGACCCAGGCGATGGCGGACAAGCTGGGCCAGCTACGCATTCGCCGGGGCACCCTCCTCCGCGGCCGCAGCACGTCGGAGGACCTCGACGTCAAGCAGATCGATGCCGAGATTGCCGAACTGGGCAAGGAACTGGAGCTTCGCAGCCGCGGGCTGCTCTCCGAGTATCGGGCCGATCTGAAGCGCCGCATCGAAGCCATCGAGCGACGCCTCGCACGCATCGATGATGAAGCGCGCGAGCACGAGAAGACGCTCGCGGGGCTCCCCGGCGTCGAGCGCGCGTTGAGCGAGAAGAACCTCGCCGTCGAGGCGGCCAAGCAGCGCGTGGTGTTTCTCGAGCAGAAGCGGGGCGAGGCCGAGATCGCCCTGACGAGCAGCATGACCGAAGCCCACCTCGTGGATGCGGCGGTACTCGATACCGCGCGCAAGAGTCCCGTGCTCTTCCGCCAGGCTCTCGTGGCCATCTTCCTGGGGCTCCTTGCGGGGGTCGGTGTGGCGCTCGTGCGGCATCTGCGGGATCGGAGCGTGCAGAGTCCGGCCGACCTCGAGGAGCACGTGGGCTTGGCCGTGTTGGCCGCCGTGCCCAACTTCCGGACTGTGCCGCGGCGTCGCCGTCGCGGGCTGGTGAGTAGCCTCCCTGCCCACGACGTCCCGCACTCGGCCCTGGCCGAGCACTACAGGACCCTGCGCGCCAACATCCGCTTCGCCGACACCCCCGGGCGCGTGCAGGCCCTGACAATGACCTCGGCCGTGCCGCACGAGGGCAAGACCGTCAGTACGTTGAACCTGGCCCTGACGATGGCCGCCGCGGGCGACTCCGTCGTGGTGGTCGATGCGGACCTCCGTCGGCCGATGATCGACACGCACCTCGAAGGCGATCGGTCGCCCGGTCTGGCCGAGGTGCTGGAGGGCAAGCTGGCCTGGCGCGAGGCCATCCAGGAGTACCGCGGGACCGGCCTGCGCTACCTCGCCGCCGGGGCGCAGCTCGACAATCCCAGCGCCCTGCTGGAGAGCGATCGCTTCGATGTCCTCATGGCCGAGCTGCGAGAGGCCTTCGATTACGTCCTGGTCGACGTGCCTCCGGTGCTCGCGGTCTCGGATGCCGCCGGGTTCTTCAGCAAGCTCGACGCCGTGCTCTTGGTGAGTCGGCAGGGTGCGTGCGCGATCGACGTCGTGCGTGGTGCGCGGGAGCAGGTCGAGCGGCTCGGCGGCAACGTGATCGGCACCGTCTACAACGGTTTCAATGCCAAGCGCGCCGGCTCCCGCCGGTACGGCTATGGCAGCTACTACGGCTCCGCGTCCTACGAGGGGTACTACGGGTCCTCGCGGTCGAAGTCGGGGGCGCGGCGGGGGGGGCGCGAGGAGCGCGGCGCCTCTACCGAGGTTTCCTAGGGATCGGCCGACGCGTGAAGGTCCTGCTCTCCGCGTTCGCCTGTGACCCCGCCCGAGGCTCGGAGGATGCCGTGGGCTGGGGCTGGGCGCGTGCGATCGCACGGCACCACGAGGTCCACGTGATCACGGCGGCATTCCAGCGCGAGCGCATCGAGGCGTGGCTGGGGGACCATCCGGGCGACGACGTCGGGATGACCTTCCACTACGTACCACCGCGCCGATTCCACTACCGGCCGACGCCACGCTGGACGCGCATCGAGAACTCGGCGCTCAAACCACTCATGAACCTGGCCTACGCGCAGTGGATGCGGGACGCAGGCACGCTGGCCCGTTCGTTGGACGAGGAGCATGACTACGACCTCGTCCACCTCGTCACGTATGTGGGCTACCGGTTCCCCGGCACGTACTACCGCATGGGCAAGCCCTTCGTGTGGGGGCCGATCGGTGGGCTCGAGAACACGCCCTGGCGCTTCCTGCCGCGACTGGGCCTCTACGGCGGGGCGTACCACGCCGTCCGCAACGTGATCAACGGAGTGCAGCGACGCATGTTGCCGTCCGTGCGCCGGGCCATGCGATCGACCGACCTCGTGATCGCGGCGACGAGCGGCATCCGGCGTCAGGTCGAGCGCTGCTACCGTCGCCCCGCCGAAGTCGTGTGCGAGGTCGGGTTGCCTGGCGAGATCGCGCAAGGCCCGACGAGGCGGGCACCGGGCGAGCCGCTGCGCATCGCGTGGAGCGGGCTGCACCTGCCCCGCAAGGCCTTGCCGTTCCTGCTCGAGGCCCTGGCACGGCTGCCCGCCGCCGAGGCCATCGAGCTTCGGGTGCTCGGGCGGGGTCCGTGCACCAAGGCATGGCGGGCTCGGGCGGACGCGCTGGGGGTCTCGGGTCGTGTTCGCTGGACGGGGTGGATCCCGAGGGAGGATGCCCTCGCCGAGATGCGCGCCGCTCATGTGTTCGTCATCACGAGCGTGGAGGACCTCACCTCGACGGTGCTGGTGGAAGCCCTGGGCCACGGCCTGCCCGTCGTGTGCGCCGAGGCCTGCGGGTTCGGCGATGTCGTGGACGCCTCCTGCGGCATCACGATCCCGCTCACGACCCCGGAGGCCTTCGTCGCGGGGCTTGCTGCCGCGATCGCGACCCTCGCGGGGGACGAGGAGCGCCGGCGTGAGCTCGCACGGGGCGCCTTGCGCCGGGCGCGGGACTTCACCTGGGACGCGAAGGCCGATCGACTGGCGAGCCTCTACGACGACGTCGCCTCGGCCGGCGCGGTGGGGGGGCCATGCTGACCTCCTCACGTTCCCGGCCGCAAGCCGACCTCGTGCCGCCCGATTCCGGTGCGGCGCGGGCGCCGGGCTGGCTGGGCTCCAGCGTCAGCGGGCCCGGGCTGCTCTGGGCACTGCTCTTCCTGGCGATCAGCGCCAGCCCCTGGGTGCTGACCCAGACACCGCGGGGGCTCCTCGGCCACATACACCATGCCCGCGCCCTGGGCCCCCTCGTGGCGCTGGGCTTCGGCGTGCTGATCCTGCTCGCGCGGACCGCGGTCGGTGCACGGCCCGCGCCCAGGGGGGGGGGCGGTACGCCCGTGGTTCGGCTACGCACTGCTGGGCGTCGGTGGCGCGCTGACGTCGCCGAACGTGCCGTTCGCGCTCTGGTGGGCTGCGGCGTACCTCGGGTGTGTGGTGGTGTCGTGGACGTTCGTGGACGCCCCCACGCCTCTCGAGCGTCTCCAGCGCGCGCGCCATCTCAACTACTGGACCTGGGCGATGGCGTGCGGCTTGTTCCTGGTCCTGCTCTACATCACGCGGGGCAACCTGTTCGCCACCACGGGTTCCGGCCTGTCCGGCTATGGCGTATCCAACCGCGTGCGGTCCTTCGGCGGCGTGACCATGGTGCGCGCCAGTGGGCTTGCGCGCTCGGCGGCGATCCCGGCACTCTTCGCCTTCGTGCTCGCCTGGAAGCGGCGCGGACCGGAGCGCGTTCTCTGGGGCGCGGTCGCGGTGGGCTGCGCCGCGGTGGTCGTGCTCATGCAGTCGCGCGGCGCCACCCTCTCGCTTGCCGCGGGCATCGCCTTCGCCATGCTCTTCATGGGACGTGCGAGCCGGTACCTCGGCATCGCGATGTTCCTGGGGATCCTTGCGGTCACGATCTTCGGCAGCGAGCTCGGCGTCGAGACGGAGGGGGCCCGGGCGTTTCTGAACCGGGAGGAGTACAGCCAGCGCCGGGAGATCACGAGTGGGCGCACCCGCGATTGGGGCATCGCATTCGACAAGATCCAGGAGTCGCCACTTTGGGGCTTTGGGCCGCAGGCGGATCGCTTCTTCTTCGGCTTCCACGTGCACAACACCTACCTCTACGCGTGGCTCACGGCGGGATTGGGCGGGCTGCTTCTGTTCGTACTGGGGCTCGCGCGGGCATGGCGCTGTCTCTGGCGCGGCGCCCGGGCGGGGACGGTGAGGCTGCTCGGCCAGGAGGTGGCCTTCATCCAGGCGGGCTCCCTGCTGGCCTTCTTCACCCTGCGCGGCATCCCCGAGGTCTCCGGTTCCATGTTCGGCATCGACACCATGCTCATGCTGCCGGCCATCGCCTGGCTCTCCGCGCTCGAGGAGGTGCGTCTGGAGCGCGAGGGCGCCGGGTCCCCGCCGGAGGCTTCGTCATGAGCGCCGCCGACCGAGGCCATCCGCAGGTGAGCATCCTCGGGTCCCGCGTGGACCTTCCCTCGCACGAGGCGGCCCTGGCGCAGATCCGCGGTTGGGTCGCCGCGCCGGGCGGGGTCTGCCATCAGGTCGTGGTCACGGGCTTCCACGGCCTCTGGGAGGCCAGCCGGGACCCCGAACTCCGGGGCATCCTCAACGCAGCGGACCTGTGGGTGCCCGACGGCATCGCCCCCGTGTGGATCGCCCGCGTGCGAGGCCACGAGCAGGCTACGCGCCTTCCCGGTGCCGAGTTGATGGCAGCCGTCTTCGAGGAAGGACGGGAGCGCGGCTTCCGACACTACTTCTACGGCGACACCGACGACACGCTGGCGGCGTTGCGTGCGACCGTCGAGCGCCGCTGGCCGGGCAATGAAGTGGTCGGGGCGTACTCGCCGCCGTTTCGGCAACACACGCCCGAGGAACTGGCGCAGCACGTGACACGCACCCACGACTCGGGGGCCGACTTCCTCTGGGTTGCCCTGGGGCTGCCCAAGCAGGATCGCTGGATCCACGCGCACCGCGAGGCCCTCCGTGTGCCCGTTGCCGTCGGGGTGGGGGCGGCCTTCGCCTTCGTGGCGGGCACCGTGGAGCGAGCACCGGCGTGGATGGGTCGCGCCGGACTCGAGTGGCTCTACCGCCTGGCGCAGGAGCCACGCAAGTGCTGGCAGCGCAGCCTCGTCGAGGGGCCGCAGTTCCTCTACGCCGTGTTCCAGGAGCAGGCGCGCCTGCGGAGGCCGAAGTGAGCGGCGACGCACCGACGATTGCCTTCGTGCTGCCGACGAAGGACCGCCCCGACGAGATCCGCACCATGCTGCGGAGCCTCGAGGCGCAGGATGCGAGGCCGGCCCAGGTCATCGTGGTGGACTCCAGTGCGGAGCCGAGCGCCTCCCTACCCGGTGAGTTCCCGTCGCTCCCGATCGAGTTCGTCCGTTTCGAGGGCAAGCCGTCGGCGGCGGCCCAACGCAACGAGGGGGCCTCTCGCGTCTCGCCCACGCTGGACCTGATCTGCTTCTTCGATGACGACCAGGTGCTGCTCGACGGCGCTCTGGGCGCGATGCTGCGGTTCTGGTCCGAGGCCTCGCCCGACGTCGCGGGAGCCGGCTTCAACCTCGTCAACGAAATCGATACGCGCCCCGCCCTGGTGAAGCGCAGCCGTCTCGCCGAGTGGCTGGGGCTCTACAGCCGAACGCCTGGCGCGGTTGCACCCTCGGGGTGGCAGGCCCTGCCCGGCGTGGTGGAGCACGACCTCGACGTCGAATGGCTCACCACGGGCGCCGTGGTCTGGCGACGTGAGGTACTCGACCACATCCGCTTCGATGAGTTCTTCGACGGCTACAGCTACCTCGAGGACCTCGATTTCTCCTACAGCGTGAGTCGCGAGCATCGGCTCGTGCTCGTGGCCGCCGCGCACGTGCATCACTTCCCCTCGAAGCGTGGGCGCATGGTGTGGCGACGTTTCGGCCAGATCGAGGTACGCAACCGGCTCTACTTCGTGCGCAAGCATGGGCTGAGCGTTGTCCGCTGCTTCCTCGGCCTCGGTGTGCGGTTTCTCCTGAGCCTGGGCCTGGGCGTCGTGAAACCCAGCTCGGGCGGACTGTCGCGCGCGTGGGGCAACGTGACCGGGCTGTTCCGCTTTGCCGGCGCGGGACCGGTCGCCTGATGCCCGTCGAGCGTGCCCGCGTGGCCGTCTGCCATCCGCGCATGGGGCAGGGCGGCAGTGAGATCACGGCCATGCACGTATTGCAGGCGCTGGCCGGCGACCACGACGTCACGCTCGTGACGACCGGCAAGCCGGATCTCGCGGCGCTGGACCGGTGGTCGGCTACCCAGGTCGCCGAGGCGGGCATCGAGGTCGCGACCGCGCGGCTGCCCTGGTACCTCCGCGGGCGCGAGTCTGCGGCGGCATGGCGCGGTGCGCACCACCTCCGTCACCTCCGCCGCATCGCCGCGAGCTTCGACGTCATGATCGGCGCCTACAACCTGATCGACGTCGGCATCCCGGCCGTGCACCTGATCGCCGACTTCAGCTGGGACCCTGCGCTGCGTCGCCAACTCGATACGGCGCCGACGGAGGGCGTGCGCGCCTGGGCCCACCGCGAGGGCTGGCTGCGCGCTGCCTACGACGCGCTCGTGCGTCGTGTCGCACCGCCGACGGGGCGCGACCTCTTCGCGGGGGAGGATCTCGTGCTGGCCAACTCGCAGTGGTCCGGCGCCCTGCTGAAGAAGCACTGCGGACTCGACGCCGAAGTCCTCTATCCGCCGGTGCCGTTCGCCGCGGTCGCAGGTCCGTGGTCGGAGCGCGCAAAGAGGTTCGTGACCATCGGCCGCGTATCGCCCGAGAAGCGCATCGAGACCATGGTCGAGATCCTGTCGGGCGTGCGTGCGCGTGGGCATCGCGTCGAGTTCGACGTGGCCGGGGCCTGGAACGAGGACGCCTACGGTCGTTCCCTTCGCGAGCGGCTCGGACGGGAGGCGCCCTGGGTCCGCTTCCTGGGCCCCGTGGTGGGGGAGGCCAAGAGCGAGTTGCTGGTGGGCAACCGCTACGGCCTCCACGCGCGCGCGGGCGAGCCCTTCGGCATCGCCGTGGCGGAGATGGTGCGCGCAGGCATGATCGTATTCGTGCCGTCGTCCGGTGGGCAGGCCGAGATCGTTGGGGATGCGGCGTTGCGGTACGACGATGTCCCCGCGGCCGTGGACAAGATCGTCCGCGTGCTGGGGTCCAAAGCGGAGCAGGCCACCACCCGAGCCGGACTCGAACGGACACGTGACCGCTTCGACAACGCCCACTTCGCCATGCAGATCCGCGCGGCCGTGGCGCGCTTCCTCGCGCGTCGGTGAGGCTGTCGTCTACACTGCCCCGGCTTCGGAGAGCAATCGAGGTTCCCCGGTGATCGTCTTCTGCCACATCCCCAAGACGGCCGGCATGGCCGTCAAACACGTCCTGAAATCGAACTTCGGGACCCGATTCGTCTCGTCGACGACCTGGGGCAAGGCGCGCGCGATGACGACCGCGCGAGACCTCAAGCACGAGCTCTTGGCATACCCGCGTGCGGAGGTCATCGGTGGTCATGGCATGCGCCCGTTCGTCGACTACGGGGAGCGTGGCCGCTCGTTCCGATGGTTCACGATCCTGCGCGATCCCCGTGCGCGGTTGATCAGCCACTACGTCTACGACCTGGAGAACGGCCGTGCGGGCGACAGCTTCGAGGCGTGGCTTCGGTCCGATGTCGCAAACTACCAGGTGCGTTGGATCGCCGGGGAACCCGATCTGGAGGCCGCCCGGCAGCTGCTCGATGAGCGCTTCGAGGTCGTGGGGTTCCAGGAGGACTTCCGCGCGTCGCTCGTGTTGCTCAATCAGATCATGTTCGAGGACCGCTTGACGTTGACCAGCGAACGCCCCGTCAACGTCACGCGGTCCAGGGAGACGAAGGACCGCATCGCCGCCGAGTTGGAGGCCCATGCCGACCTCGTGGAGGCCGCCACGGCCCTCGACCAGGCGCTCTACGACTTCGCGCGAACGCGCTTCTGGGGGCCGGCGGTCGAGCGGATGGGGGCTGCGAACCTCGAGGACCGCGTCGAGCGGGCCTTCGGGGCGCCTGCGAAGGCGGGC
This sequence comes from Planctomycetota bacterium, assembly GCA_029213105.1. Taxonomy (GTDB): domain Bacteria; phylum Planctomycetota; class PLA2; order PLA2; family JAEUHO01; genus JAHEIK01. The sequence goes on along the minus strand of JARGNS010000052.1, from coordinate 2,793 downwards.
GGCGGGGTCCGACGGTTCCTGTACGAGCTGCATCGCAACGGCGTGTACAAGCCCGTCCTCTGGTGTGCCAAGGCCCTGGGTGCTCGTGAGTAGCGCGGCAGACTGGGTCGCGGGGGAGGGCATGCCGGGCCTCGTATCCGTCGTGATCCCGACCTACAACCGCGCGCCCGTGCTCGGCGAGACGCTCGCGTCCGTCGCTGCGCAGACGCATCGTCCGATCGAGGTCCTCGTCGTGGACGACGGCTCGGAGGACGACACGAGTGCCGTCGTCGAGGCCTTCGCCCATGAACGTGCAGACGCCGGCCTGATGGTTCGGTACGAGGTGCAGGTGAACGCCGGTGCGCCGGCAGCGCGCAACCGTGGGGCTGCCCTGTCCTCCGGGAGATTCGTGCAGTTCCTCGACAGCGACGACCTCCTCCTGGAGGGCAAGCTCGCCGCAGCGCTCGCCGCGATGCAGGACCCTTCCGTGATGTTCGTTTCCCACGACTACGCGCGGTTCGAAGGGACCCCCGACCACCTCGTCGAGTGGTCGAACCTCTCCGAGCGGTCGAGTGATCCGGCGGCCCACATCCGGGAGAACCGCCTGCATACGCTCTCCGCCGTCTACCGCCGCGAGGCGCTCAATCGCATCGGGCCTTGGGATGAGGACCTGCGCATCTGGCAGGACACGGAGTTCTGCCTGCGCGTCTTGCTCTCGGGCCTCCGCGGCTTGTGGCTTCCCTCCCGCGGCGGACTCGTGCGCGATACGCCGGGCAGCATCATGAACACGGAGGTCGAGCGGTCGTGGGCGTCGATGCTTCACACGGCGCAGCGGATGGAGGCTGTCGCCCTGGATCGCGGCGTGCTGGACGACGCCTTCCGCGCTTCGATGGGCACACGGCTGGCCACCATCTCTCGGCGGCTGGCGGAAGCTGGCTTGTGGGATGCCTCGGGCGTGATGTTCGAGGAGGGGCTCGCACGACTTGGGGCCCTGGCGCGAACGAGGCACAGGCTTCATCGCGGCGCAATGCGCGTCGTCGGCTGTCGTGCCTTGCGGGCCATCGGCCTCATGTAGGGCAGGCTAGGTGTGGTCCTCGTAGGACTCCGCCAGGTCGTGCAGCATGATCCCGAGTTGGCGTACGTGATCGCTCTGCCCAAAGTGTGTCCGGACGAACGCGTTGGCCGAGTGCGTCAGTTGAGACCGCAGCTCTGGGTCTGCGGCTAGCCGCTCGATCCCTGCTGCCAACGACTCGACATCATGTTCCTCGATCAACAGGCCACTCTCGCCATCGGCGACGGCTTCCGGAATGCCTGCGTGACGCGTGGCGATGACGGGAAGCCCCGAGGCTTGAGCTTCGAGTATGACGGTGGGGAGGCCCTCCTCGTCACCATCGGCGGCCGTGACGCTGGGTACGACCATGACGTCCGCATCCTCCATCAGGCGGACCACGTCCGTGTGTGAGACCGGGCCCGGGAACTGCGCGGCGTCTTCGAGTCCGAGCTCGTGCGCAGTTCGTCGATACTCGCCCAGGAGGGGGCCGTCGCCGGCGAAGGTAGCCTTCACGGCGAGGCCGCGCGCCTGGACACGGGCCACGGCATGCAGGGCGTCGTCGAAGCCCTTCTTCTCGACCATGCGCCCCACGCACAACAGCTGGATGGGGGACAGCGGTCCACCGCGCCGCTCTCTGAAGGTGAACGCGGACGTGTCGACACCTGCGTGGAGTATGGCGATGCGCTCGTCCGAGCAGTTCAAGTCCAGTAGCTTCTGCCGCGCATACTCCGTGATTGCGATGAACAGGTCGCCGCGCAGGAACAGGTCCCGATACACCGAACGCCCATGGCGCCTGACGTATCGAGTGAGGTCGTGGGCGTGGAACACCGTCGCGATGGGGCGCCGCACGAGCCCCGCGCGGCGCAGGCGCTCGGCCAGTCTCCCGCTTGGTCCGAAGTGGCAGTAGATCGCATCGAATGTCCGCGGACCGTGCTTGATCCAATGCAGGCGGTGGCTGAGGTCCATCCGCCCCAGTGCGCTCGTGCCGTACCGGTAGATGTTCACGGCGTCCAGCACGGCGAGCGGGTTGCGCGGCAGTCTTGCTGTCAGCGCGGCCAGTAGCGACGCCCTCCCCCTCGACCGTGAGCCATGGTAGACGGTGCACTTGGCGATCTCGTCGGGCGACATCTGGGCGTGCAGCACGGCGGAGGGGTCACCCCACGATGCGTACACCGTCACATCGTGGCCGAGGTCGATCAGCCCACGGACTTGGCCGAGAACGAACGTCTGCGAGAGACTCGGAAAGTGCTCCACGAAAACGGCAACTCGGAGCCTCTGCCTGTCAGCCATTGCGATCTACGCGCAGGCCAGCACGCGCCAGCTTCCTCTCATGGAGTCTGCGACGTCCCCGACGCACCAGGCTGTTGAACTTGGACGCCTCGAGTAGCTGTCGCCAGACGCGCCTGGGCCAGGGCATGGGGGCTTGCGCGCGGACAAGTACACGGTGGTTGGTGGGGAGGTCGAACGTACCCTCCCGGCGATCGACGACGGCGTGGAAGTAGTCGTTGGCTCGCCAGATGCTCACCATCCTGAAGAGGCTGACGAAGCCGCCGATGTCGCGAGCCAAGGCCTCGACGTCACTGAGGCTGACGTCCTCGTCGACTACCTGGAGGCCCGATCCGGCGGCGCGCAACGAAGCTTGGTGCCAGATGGTCGGGCAGCTGAGGAGGACCTGGCCATCTGGCGCCGTGCAGTCGCCAAGGCGCTGGTGCAGGAGGATGCGTCTGTCGATCGGGATGTGCTCGTAGACGTCGGGGAGTACG
>JARGNS010000051.1:9173-12934 GCA_029213105.1 Planctomycetota bacterium | reverse complement strand
CAGGGATGCGGCCCGCGCCGACCGGCTCCCACGCTTTGAAGCCCGGCGCCCAGAGCGCCTGGTTCCCTTCAAGCCACGCACGCAGCTTCGGCTCGAGCCGACCCGGCCGGCCAAAGAACGACTCGAACAGGGGCTTGGCGCGCCCCCCCCGATCCATCTTCCGGCGGAAGGTGTCGAAGCGCGGCAGGGGACCACCATCCTTGCCGGTGGCTAGGAAGCAGAACAGGGCCCAACTCAAGGCGCGCGAGGCCGGCTTGCCCCCCGAGACGATGGCACCGAGGTCGAAGTCCTCCTGGTCGAGTTCCGCGAGCGCCTTCGCGGGGTAGTCCTTGAGCGTGACGCCCGGCACCACCCCGAGCGCAAGCGTGGTCCCGTCCCAGCGGTGCCATGACAGGAACTCGGCGAGGCCTTCCGTGTACCACTTCGCGGTCGGGTTGCGGTTGCGCGTCTGCGTCAGGAAGTGGAACTGATGGGCCGCCTCGTGCACGAGCAGCGTGCGTGTGAAGTAGACGGTCGGCTGCCGGTAGAGGTACGCGGTCTTCGTGCCGGGCCAGTAGTAGCCCCCCGCCCCGTGGGGCACCTGGGTGCCGTCGGCCCGGATGCCGGCGGCCCAGCCTTCCGCCTTGGCATAGAAGCGCACGACCAGCCGCTCGTCCTTGCCCAGCTTCGGCGTGGTGCCGAACCAGGCCTTGAAGCCCCCCCAGGCGGCCTCGAGGACGCGCCCCGCTTCCTGGGCGTCCTTCTCGCTGCCTTCGTAGTGCAGCCGGTAGTGCGCCGTCTCGACGACGTGCACGGTGGGCTCGGCACGTGCGGGCCGTGTGCTGGCAAACCCCACGCCCCGCCACACGCTGAGCAGGAGCGCCGCGCGTAGACGCGCGCCTACCATCCGCCGCCTCCGCCACCACCGAAGCCGCCGCCCGAGAAGCCCCCGCCGCCGGAGAAGCCGCTGCCGCCACTCCAGCCACCGCCCCAGCCGGACGAGTTCGACGACCCGCTGCTCGGCTTGGGCGGACGGGGCCCGGAGTACAGGCTGCCCGACACGTCCTTGTCGAGGCCGCGCACGGTCGCATGCAGCATGCCGCCCTGGCCTCCCTTGGTCGCAAGCCAGGCCGGGTCCTGCTCGTAGAGATGCGCGAAGGCCTCGAGCCAACGGTCGTGCAACCCGAAGGCGACGGCATAGGGCAGGAGCTTCTCGAACATCGCCAAGGGGAGTGACTTCATGCGCTCGCGCTCGGCCGTGATCATGTACTCCTGCATGCCCATGATGCGCGCGAGGGCATCGAAGCCCTTGGGCGTACGCCGCGCCATGTAGCGCGAGATGATCAACATCCCGATCGCGCACGGCACGAGCACGAGCGTGTAGGCCACCGGAAACACGAACGCCAGCCCGATCAGCGGCACGAGGGCTGCGACCGTGATGCCGGTCCACTTGCTCTTCGTATCCGTAGGCTTGCGGTTCCAGAAGCCATCCTTCACGAGGCTGCTCTCGATGCCGCCCTTGAGCATCTCGAGCTCGGAGACGAACTTGTACTTCAGCGACTTCAGCTTGCGCTCGGTCTTGTCGTCACCAAACAGGCCGCGCAGCAGGCTGCGATCGAACCGACTGAGGTCTGCCGCCTCCATCGCATCCCGATCGAGCTCGAGGCGCCGACTCGTGCCGGAGTGGATCGTGAGGACGCGGCGCACGGCGAGATCCAGGATGCCGGCCGTCACGTCATGCGGGTGCAGCGTCTCGTCGAGGAGGACGCCGACCTCGGCCGCGCCCAGGCCCTCGGGCGGCTCGAACTCGGGAATGATGACGCGTGCGCCGAGGGTGTCACGCCCTGCCCGCCACCAGAGACCGACCCAGGCCAGCAGGGCGAGCAGCGGGATCACCAGGAACCAGTTCACCTGCGCGAACCACCACAGCCGCGTGCCGAAGCCCGGATGCGCGACATGCCCGGGCGGGAACGCCACGGCGATGGTCAGGCCGTCGCCGGCCCGGTACGTCGAGGCGTCCGTCAGCAGGTAGGTCCCGTCCGACTGGCGCTCGAGGGGCGGGCCGTCGTCCTTGCTGCGGTACGCGCCGCGGAACGTGCGCGTGTTGACGCGCGCCGGATCGAGCGCGACCACGGCGCGCGGGAGGGTCACCGTGCAGCGCACGCTCTCGATCGGGAACTCCCACTCGGCCCCGACGACGTTCCAGTACAGCTCGTCGTGGCCGCCGAACGTCGAGTCGTCGTCGTCGTAGCCCACGATCACGTTCATGGCCCGGTAGCGGACGACCACGAGCTTGACGTTGTCCTGCGCATCCGGCACGCGGATCTTCAGGACGTAGCGCCCGCGGCTGCGCGAGCGCCAATGTTCGAGTTCGTTGCCGTCCGCATCCTCGACCGCGTCCACCCGCAGGGCGATGGAGCGCCGGAAGCCGGCAAAGCGCACGTCCGCGTAGGGAATGGAGCGGAAGATACCGTTCCAGCGGCCATCGAAGCGCACGCGCATGCGCTCGGTGACGCGCAGGATGCCGTCGTTGCCGACCTTCAGGTCGACGTCCATGCTCTCCATCGTCAGGCTGCGGGCGTGCGCGGCCGAAGCCGTCCCGACGAGGAGGCCCGCGACGGCGATCAGGCCGAGCAGGCTGAAGGCCAGCGCGCGCTTCATGCCGCGTCCCCGTCGAAGTCGATCCGGGGCACCGCCGACTCCGCGGCGTCGTCGATCTGGAAGTACGGCTCGACCGCCCGACCGGCGATGCCCGCCACCAGGCTGGAGGGGATCGCCTCGACGCGGTTGTTGTAGTCCCGCACGGCGCCGTTGTAGTAGCGCCGCGCGTACTGCAGCGCGTCCTCGATCTCGACGAGATCGCCATGCAGCTTGCGGAAGTTCCCGTCCGCCTTGAGCTCGGGGTACGCCTCCACGAGGGCGAACAGCTTGCCGAGCGACGCCTGCAGCCCCACCTCGCGCGCCTCGCGATCGGGAAGCGCCTCGGCGGCCTGCGCGGCGTTGCGCGCCTCCACGACGTCCTCGAGCGCCTCGCGCTCATGGGTGGCGTAGGCCTTCACGACGCGCACCAGGTTCGGCACGAGGTCGTGGCGACGCTTCAACTGGACGTCGATGCCGCTGAAGGCCTCCTGCACCTTGTTGCCGCTGCGCACGAGCGCGTTCCAGAGCCCGGCGAAGCCGAGGGCGAGGAAGAGGCCGAGTCCGAGCAGCCACGGTGTGAGGTCAGCGGCGATGGTCATGCCGGGAGTGTACCGGGGCGCAGGGCCGCCGGGCGGCCGCGCGTCCCGGACCCCGCGGCCTCGGCCAGCAGGGCGTCCGTCATGCGCGGGGGCCCACTCGTGCTCGCCGCCGAGCCCTTCTTGGAGGCGCCGCCTGGCGGCAGCCCATGGACTGGTGACGCACGCGCCGTATCTAGAAGGCGCTTCCACCGGCCACCCAGGGAACGTCATGCGTCGCCTCATCTCCGCCTTCCTGCTGCTGCTCCTGCTCCCCTTGCTGCCGGCCACGGCCGCGGACGGCCCCCTGACCAACCCTGGGTTCGTCGAGTGGGGCAAGGGCCTGCCCGCCGGATGGGCACGAAGCGTCGGAGCGCGTCAGAGCCCCGGTGACGCCCCGTCCTCCATCGAGCCGCTCCAAGGCGGCGGCGTGGCGCTCGCGGGCGATGCGGCCACGCGCATCTGGCACATGCTGTCCCAGCGCGTCACGACCAAGCCGCAGATCTACCTGGAGCTCACCTACACGGCGCGGGCCACGGGACTGAAGCGCGAGGCCGGCCAGTACGG
>JARGNS010000051.1:7942-9163 GCA_029213105.1 Planctomycetota bacterium | reverse complement strand
TCTTGCGCGACGTCGAGGGCAAGCCGGCAGGCGTCACGGTGCAGGACGTCCGGCACGCCGCGTGGCGCACGGAGACGGTCCGCCTGCGGGTCCCGGCGGGCGTCGGCGCGGTCGACGTCGCGCTCTTCCTCTCCCAGACCGGCCGCCTCGAGGTGCGCGACGTCGAGCTACGCGAGAGCAAGGCCGAGGACTCGATCGACATCCTCATCCGCGCGATGGATCGCCACTACAGCTTCTTCGCCGCCCATGAGATCGACTGGCGCCAGGAAGCGCACCGGCATCGCCGCGCGGCCGAGGCCGCCAAGACACCCGCCGCATTCATCACCGCGATCAAGCCCCTGCTCGCGAAGCTGAAAGACGGCCACGTCTGGATCCAGGCCCCGGACGGCCGCAAGACCTACACCTGGACTCCGCAGGTCGAGATGAACTTCGATCTGCAGTACCTGCTCGGTCACCTGCAGGACGTGCAGCAGGTCATCCGCAACGTGCTCTCAGCCACGACGCCGGAGGGCCATGGCTATCTCGCCCTCGGCACGATGCAGGGCACGCCGACGCAGTACGCCGCGGTCGAGCGCGCCTTCCGCGCACACTTCGACAAGCCGGGCATCGTCCTCGACCTGCGCGTGAACGGCGGCGGGCAGGAGGTCTGGGGCCAGCGCCTGTGCGCCCTGCTCGCCAAGGAGCGCACCCTCTACGGCCGGGCCCAGGTGCGCAGCGGGCCCAAGCACACCGACCTTCAGCCGGGCGGCGAGCGCCACGTCCTGCCGGCGAAGTCCGGCCGCTACGCGGGGCCGGTCGTGGCCCTCATCGGGCCGGGCTGCGTGAGCAGCGGCGAGGGCATGGCGATGATGCTCAAGGCCCTGCCCGACATCCCCCTCGTGGGCCTGCCCACGCGCGGCTCCAGCGGCAACCCCCAGCCAGTGCATCTGCCCAACGGGGTCACCGTCTGGTTCTCCCGCTGGATCTCCCAGCTGCCGGATGGGACCCCGATTGAGCGCCAGGGCGTCCCGCCCGACGTGCGCGTCGAACATGCCCGCGGCAAGGACCCCGCCCTGGCCGAGGCCGTGAAGATCCTCAAAGCGAAGGCGGAGAAGCGGTAGATTCGCGCCTCCAAGGAGGCCCTCCATGCTGAACTCCGTACTCCGCCGCGACGAGCCGGCCAACGAGCCGATCAAGATGTACGCGCCGGGCGCACCCGAAACGGTGTCGCTCCAGGCGAAG
>JARGNS010000051.1:7632-7932 GCA_029213105.1 Planctomycetota bacterium | reverse complement strand
CCCCGGCCTCGTCGGCGGGGAGGAGCTCTTCACCGGCGAGACGCGCGAGTGGACCGCCCCCCACGACCACGGCAACACCGTCTGCCGCTGGCACGCCTCCACCCCCGAAGTGATGGAGAAGGCCCTCGCCTCATCCAAGGAAGCCTGGAAGGCGTGGAGCGAGACCGCGCCGCACGTGCGCATCTCCGTCTTCGAGAAGGCCGCCGAGCTGCTCGCCGGTCCGTGGCGCGACACGCTCAACGCCAGCACGATGCTCGGCCAGTCGAAGACCTGCCTGCAGGCCGAGATCGACGCGGCGTG
>JARGNS010000051.1:1945-7622 GCA_029213105.1 Planctomycetota bacterium | reverse complement strand
CCCCGAGCAGCCCACCAGCCCCTCGGACATGTGGAACTACGTGGACCATCGTCCGCTCGAGGGCTTCGTCTACGCGGTCACGCCGTTCAACTTCACCAGCATCGCGGCCAACCTCCCGAGCGCGCCGGCCCTGATGGGCAACGTCGCCATCTGGAAGCCGTCCGAGTCCTCGATGCTCAGCAACTACTACTTGATGAAGCTGATGGAGGAGGCAGGCCTGCCCCCCGGCGTCATCACCTTCGTGCCGGGCGATCCCGTCGCCATCACGGACCGCATGCTCGGCTCCGAGGACTTCGCCGGCCTGCACTTCACCGGCTCGACCTCGGTGTTCCGCAAGCTCTGGAAGGAGATCGGCGGCCGCTTGGACACCTACCGTTCGTACCCGCGCATCGTCGGCGAGACGGGCGGCAAGGACTTCATCTTCGCGCACGAGTCGGCGGACATCGAGACGCTGGTCGTGGCCGCCCTGCGTGGCTCCTTCGAGTTCCAGGGCCAGAAGTGCTCGGCGGCGAGCCGCATGTACGTGCCCGACACGATCTGGCCGGAGTTCCGCGATCGTCTCGTGGCCGAGATGGCCCAGATCAAGCAGGGCGACCCGGCGGACTGGTCGAACTTCCTGAGCGCGGTCATCCACGAGCAGGCCTACGACAAGATCGCCGGTGCCGTGGAGCGGGCCAAGACGGGCGCCAACGTGGTGGCCGGGGGCAACCCCAGCAAGGCCGACGGCTGGTTCATCGACCCGACGCTGATCGAGTGCAAGGACCCGCAGTACGAGACGATGCACACCGAGCTCTTCGGCCCGGTGCTCTCCGTCCACGTGTACGACGCCAACAAGCTCGACGAGACCCTGGCCATCTGCGACGCCACGAGCCCCTACGCCCTCACCGGTGCGGTGTTCGCCCGCGACCGCACGGTCTCGGAGTCCATGGCCACGGCGCTGCGCCACGCGGCGGGTAACTTCTACATCAACGACAAGCCGACGGGTGCGGTGGTGAACCAGCAGCCCTTCGGTGGCGGCCGGGCGTCCGGCACGGACGACAAGGCCGGCGCGCCCCAGAACCTGTTGCGCTGGATCGCGCCGCGCTCGGTGAAGGAGAACTACATCCCGCCGCGCGAGTGGCGCTATCCGCACATGAGCTAGGGCGCGTTGCCTTGCTCCGGGCTACGCCCAGAGCAAGACCGGCTCGGCCGCTCGCGGATCAGTCGAACTTGATCGAGAACCAGTCGATCTCGACCGAGTTCAGGATCTCCTTCTGCTGCGTGCGCAGGTACTTGTCGGCCTTCTTGCGGAAGGTCTGCGTCAAGCCGATCGCGCGCTGCATGTAGGTCTCGTCGCCACCGGGGATCTTGAGCGTGAAGAGCTTGATGAAGAGCTCGCCGCGGCGCGGGTCCCCCTCCTTCATCTCCTCGGCCTTCGCAATCAGCTCCATCGGCACGACGCCGTCGTCGCGCTCCTCGGCGAGCAAGGCGAACAGCTCACCCTGGATCTCCTGGAGGTCCTTGCCCATCGCGGCCTCCTGCGAGGCGTCGAGCTGCAGGGTCTCGGCGACCCGGGTGAACGGCGCGTTCTTGGGGATCTTCGTGCGGTCGGTGTTGCCGAGGCGCGAGCGGAAGTCGACGTCGTTCTTCGCCATGTCGAGCACGACATCGCGTACGGCCTCGCCGAAGCCCGGCTTCGAGGCGAGGGCCCCCGCGTCGAGGGCGGGGCCGTCGGCGCGGCTCGCGGCCGCAGCCTTGGCGTTCGCCTCGACGGTCTCCATGCGCGCCATGAGCGCGTTGGTGGTGCCCTTGAGCTCCGCCATCTCGCGACGCGCGGAGGCGCCCTGGAGGCCCGGTCCAGGCGCCGCGGGGTCGCCGCCTGCGGGGTCGGCCGTGCCCGCCACCGTCTCCAGGGCCGCGAGGCGGTCCTTGAGGTCGGTGTTCTGCTGGTAGAGGAACGCGCCGGCGCCGACGGCGGTGCCGAGCGCGAGGAGCGAGACGAGTGTCGTGAGCTTCATGCTGGGGCCTCCCATGTGGGCTGCCCGGTCATACCGCGCCTGCAGCGCGCGGTTTCACGGATGCGTGGGAACGCCGTGCCGCACCAACCCACGCGGGCGGACACACGCCGGCGCAGCGCCGGCTGGACCGCCCCTACGAATGCCCAGCGTGGCGCTGCCCGCGTGCTGCCTGCGGGGCAGGCATCTCCTCGTAGGGGCGGTCCAGCGAAGCCCGCAGGGCGAGCGTGTGTCCGCCCGCGAACCTCGGCTTCGGGCACCACCCCCTCGCAGGGGCGGACACCCGGCGGTCTCTACGAGAGACCCTCGATCTGGATGAGGGGCTGCTGCGGGAGCTTGGACAGCTCCTCCATCTGCGCACCGAGGCCCTCGGCCAACGCGGCGAACGCGGCCCGGACGTGCTCCGGCGTGCGGTCGTCCTCGAGAGCCGGCTTGCCCTCGTCGCCGCCCACGGCGACCGAGGCGTGCAGGGGCACGCCGCCGAGGAAGGAGATCTTCTCGGCTGCGGCCCAGGCCTCGGCACCGCCGTGGCCGAAGATCTCGTCACGGGTCTGGCAGCTCGGGCACTCGTACCAGCTCATGTTCTCGACGAGCCCGACGACCGGCACGTTCAGCGTGCGGAACATCGAGACGGCCTTCTGCACGTCGATCAGCGCGACGTCCTGCGGCGTCGAGACGACGACCGCACCGGTCAGCGGGCACGACTGCGCCAGGCTGAGCGCGACATCGCCGGTGCCCGGGGGCAGGTCGACGATGAGGTAGTCGAGCTCGCCCCACTGCACGTCGTTGAGGAACTGCTTCACCACCGTGTGCACGATCGGGCCGCGCACGATCATCGGCTTCTCGGGGTCGAGCAGGAAGCCCATCGACATCAGCTTGAGGCCGTAGGCCTCGTTCGGATGCACGGTATTGGGCCCGGTGCCCGTGACCTGGTCGCTGTTGTCGAGCATCTTCGGGATCGACGGGCCGTAGAGGTCCGCGTCCATCAGGCCGACCGAGTGGCCCTTGGCCTTCAGCGCCAGGGCGAGGTTGACGGCGACGGTGGACTTGCCAACGCCTCCCTTGCCGGCGCCGACGGCGATGATGTGCTTGACGCCGGGCAGGGGGTTCGCGGCAGGCTGGGGCGCGCCGCCGTGATCGTGGGAATGGGCCATCGTGGGATTCTCCTAGGCGCCGGCCGTGGCCGGCTGCGCAAGCGTGAGGACCTCGGCGACGCAGCGTTCGATGCCTGCGGCGACGTCCTTGATTTCGGGGCCGAGCTTGTAGGCCGGCGTGCTGACGATGCGAGCGTCGAGGTCGACGACGAAGGCGTCGACCGGGCAGCTCTCGTGGGTTGCCCCGCACGCCTCGAGCGCTCCGGCGGTGCCCTCGTCGTTGCCGATCGTGAGCGTCGGCGCCCCATCGTCGCCAAGCACCCGCGCGATGACGGCCGGCGCGATGCAGATGGCGCCGATGGGCTTCTTGGCCGCGTGCATGGCGCGCACCAGGGCCGCCACACCCGCGTCGACGTCGGAGTCGGGTCCGGCAACGGCGAAGTTCGAGAGGTTCAGCGCGGCGCCGAAGCCGCCGGGCAGGATGAGGGCGTCGAGTTCCTCGGCGTTGGCCGACGCGACGTCCTGGATGGCGCCGCGGGCAATGCGCGCGCTCTCCTGGAGGACGTTGCGCGTCTCGCCCGTCTCGTCCCCCGTGAGGTGGTTCACCACCTTGGCCTGGTCGATGTCCGGCGCGAAGCAGACGGCCTCGGCCCCGGCGCGGCTCAACGCGAGCAGCGTCAGGACGCTCTCGTGGATCTCCGCACCGTCCTGGAATCCGCAGCCGCTCAGGATCACGCCAACACGCATCGTCAACCTCCACAGCGCGGGCGTCGGCCCGCTTCGGTCAGGGGCGCCCAGGATACCGATCCGGCCAGTCCCTGCCCCCCGAAGGCCGGGAGCGCGGGCCGGGCCTCCGGGCCCTAGGCCAGGCGCGGATGCGGGGCCATGAAGACGAGCAGGCGCAGATCCTCGCCGCCCTCGGGGTTCTCGACCCCATGGGGGGCGCCCGCCGGGCACCAGACGATCGTGCCGGGGCCGGCCTCGACCACCTCGTCCCCGGACGTGATGCGGCCCCGGCCGGAGAGCACGTGGTAGCACTTGTCCTCGCCCCCGTGGGTGTGGACGGCCTGGGCCTGCCCCGGGCGCAGGACGTAGACATCGGCGAAGAAGTTCGGGGTCTCGAAGAGCCCGTGCTTCGCGAGCTTCTCCTCGCGCCCAGCGGTGATGGCGTTCGTGTCGCGCACGCGTTCCATGGATGGCTCCTCGTCCTGCGGTCGGCGCGCATCTTCGTCTACGATCAGGGCATGTCGACCCTCAAGTCCGATCCCGTGGCCATCCTGCTCGCTGCCGGAGAGAGCACCCGGATGGGCAAGGACAAGCTGCTGGCCATGCTCGGCAAGAAGCGGGTCATCGAGCACGCCCTGCGGGGCTACCGCAAGGCCACCCGCGTCCAGGACATCATCCTGGTCGTCCGCCCGGGGGCGACGGAGCTCTACGAGCCCCTGCGCACGCCCCAACTGCACATCGTCGAGAACCCCGACCCCAGCGCGGGGATGATCACGTCCATCCGCGCCGGCCTCGACTGCACCTGGGCCGCCGAGCGCAACTTCCTCATCGCGCCGGCCGACGTACCGTTCGTGCCCCCCGAGATCATCGATCAGATCGTGACCACCTTCGTGACCCGCGACTGCAAGATCGTCATCCCCACCTACCAGGGGCTTGGCGGCCACCCCGGCCTGTTTGCCAAGGAGCTCAGCCGTGACTTCCACCTGCGCGGCGACACGAATGGAGCACGCGAGATCCTCTTCCGGCACCAGAAGGACACCGTGCGCCTCAACGTGCCCGAGCCGGACATCTGCTTCGACATCGACCGGCCGGAAGACCTCGAGCATGCCCTCGATCCCGGTGCCCGCTGGGCGCGGGTCGAGGAGCTGGTCGAGCAGAAGAAGAAGCCGCGCCTGCGCTAGATCGCCGGAAAGCCGGGACTTGGCGGCCCCGCAGCGCGTTGGTCGTGCGTGGTAGTCCATCGCACCATGGGGCCCGCCCCCCTCGTCCTGCTCGCCGCCGCCCTGGTCGGCGTCGCCTCGCTCGGGGCCGAGTTGCTGTGGATCCGCGGCCTCGGGCGCGGGGTCGGCACCCCGCATGAGAGCGCCGCCGCCGTCATCGGGTTGATGCTGCTCGGGCTCGGCCTGGGTGCGATGCGTGGCTCCGCCGGCGCGTCCCGTCACGAGCGCCCGGCCCGTGGCGCCGCCCTGGCCCTGCTGCTGGCCGGCACCTGGATCGCGCTCTCGCCCCTCTACCTCGCCCAGGTCGGTGGCTGGCACGCGGCCCTGGCCGGCGACGGCGCGGGCAGCCTGCTGGGCGACCTGTGGCCGATCCTGCTGCTGGGCGCGCCCCTCGTGCTGCCGGCGGCGATCGCCCTGGGCTGGGCGTTCCCGCTGCTGGTTCGTGCCCGCGTCATGGACCTCGACCACGCCGCCCGGCGCACGGGTGCGCTCTACGCCCTGGACACCTTCGGCGCCTTGCTGGGCGTCGGCGGCGCCCTCGTCATGCTGGGCTCCGCCGGCGAGGCCATGAGCCTGCGAGCCGCGGGCGGGGCCGCCCTCGTCGGTGCCCTGGCCCTGCTGCTCGTGGATCGCCCCCTGCCCC
>JARGNS010000051.1:0-1935 GCA_029213105.1 Planctomycetota bacterium | reverse complement strand
AGCCGGGCCGGCTGCGCCTGCCCCGGGCCGCCTCCGGCATGGCCGCCCTGATGGCCCAGATGGCCTGGCTGCGCCTGCTGCAGCCCCTGGCGGGCGCCCACGAGCTCGGCGCCGCGCTCCTGCTCGCCCCCATCCTCGCGGCCATCGCCCTGGGGGCGGCCCTGGCCGGCCCCCTCGCAGACCGCCTGCGCGCCCCCGCGCGCCTGCTGCCGATGCTCTTCCTCGGCGGGGGCCTGCTGACCCTGCTCTCCCTGCCCCTGGCCGGCGGCGCCCCCCTGCGCGTGCTGACGAGCACGGCCGACGGCAGCGGACGCATCGGGGCCCTGCTGGCGGCCTTCGTGATCACCACAGCCCCCGCCTCCCTCTGCTTCGGCGCCCTCCTTCCGGCGGCCGTGCGCGTGCGTGCCTCCTGGACCGGCTCCACGGCCGGGCCCGCGGGACGGCTCTACGGCTGGAACGCCATCGGAGCGCTGATCGGCAGCCTCGTGGCCGGCTTCTTCCTGCTCCCGGCCCTGGGCGCGGAGCGCACGCTGCTCGCCGCAGGCGCCATCGCACTCGCCGTCGCCGTCCTGCTGCGCTGGCGCATCCACGCCGGGCGCCGCGTCCTCGGCATGCTGCTGTGCGTCACGCCGCTGCTCGTCCTGCTGTGGCCCGGCATGCTCAACGCCTGGCTGGCCAGCGGCCCTGCCACCGTCGACATCATCGCGGCGCGCAACCCCCTCCCGCCCGGCCTCACGCTCAAGGACCGCGACGACGTGGCGCTCTACGCGCGCTACTTCGCCGGCCAACTCGCCGCCGGCACGGACGACGCCGAGGCGCAGACGCTGCCCGTGTTCGACGGGCGGCTCGGACGCGTCACCCTCATCGAGGAGCCGAGCGGCATCGTGGGCCTGCGCCGCGGCGCCCTGCGCGAGAGCATCTTCGCACCGGACGATCCCGGCGAGGCCTCGGCCACGGAGTACGCCCTCGGGCTGTTGCCCTCCCTGCTCGCCCCGGACGCCAAGCGCGCCCTCGTCATCGGACACGGCGCCGGCTGGACGGCCGAGGCCGTGCTCTCCGCCAGCGACGCGCAGGTGGACGTCGCAGAGGTCGACGACAGCATCCTCGCGGCCGCCCGACTCTGGCGCGGCCTCGAGGCCCTGCCGAGCGAGCGCCTCGAGCGCGCACGGATCCTCGCCCGCGACGGCCGGCTGTTGCTGCGCCAGGCCGCCGACGGCCCCGCGAGCGGGCGCTACGACCTGATCGTCTCGCAGCCGAGCCATCCCTGGAGTCGCGCAAGCGGCCACCTGTTCTCGGTGGAGGCCTTCGAGAGCGCACGGGACGCACTGCGCGAGGGCGGCGTGATGGCGCAGTGGCTCGGCCTGCTCGATCTCACCCCCACCCTCCTCAAGCGCGCGCTGGCGTCCTTCCGCCAGGCCTTCCCCGAGGCCTGGGTGTTCCGCTTCCCCGGCGAGGTCATCCTGCTGGGGTTCCGCGATCCGCCGCGGGTGGACACGCCCCGCTGGGAGGCGTTCTTCCACGCCGAGAACCGACGCAGCGACGCCGCGCGCCGGGCGGGGTTCGCCCGGCCGGGGGACTTGTGGAAGCACTTCGCCCTGGACAGCGCCTCGCTCGAGCGCGTCATCCCGCCGGCGACCGAGCCCCTGCGCGACGATCGCCCGTCCCTGGAGTTGACGCTCGCCTATCGCCGCCTGGAAGGCGCCGATCCCGAGAACGCGGAGGGGGTGCTGCTGGAGGGCTTCCCGCCCTCGATGGAGAAGGCCCTGCCCGAGGTGGCCGTGCGCGAGCGCTGGCTCACCCAAGCCGTCGAGGGCTGGCTGGCGACGGGCGGCGCCGACGAGGCCACCCACTGGACGCGCACCCTGCGCTTCGGCAGCACGATCGAGGGCACGCTCGTGCGCGCGCGCGTGGCCCGCCGCGGGGGCAGCGCGCAGG
>JARGNS010000050.1:12270-13089 GCA_029213105.1 Planctomycetota bacterium | reverse complement strand
CGCAGGATCTCCACGACGACGGCGAACCCGCTCGGATCGTCCGCGCGTCGGAGCGCCTCGGCGGCCGCCAGCCGGCGCCCGTCGTCGCCCCCCTCGAGCAAGGTCCGCATCGTCTCCGGCGAGACGCCTCCGGGGAAGCGCGCCAGCGCCTCGAAGGCGGCCTTCGAGACGTTGCTGTCCGTGTGCTCGAGCAGCGCCCGGATCGCCTTGGACGCCTTCGCATGCCCGTGCGCGCCGAGGATCTCGATCATCGTGCGCAACGCATAGGCGTTCGTCTCGTCGTCCATGGCCGCGTGCACGGCGTCCAACCGCGACGGCGGTACGGGTCGCGCCTGCTCGAGCAGCGTCTTCACCTTGTAGATCGCACCCGTGTCGATGCCGCCCTCTTCGAAGGCCTGCGTCGTCGTCGCCGCGCCATCCGGATCGCCAAGCAGCATCCGGCACGCCCCCGCCATGGCACGCACACCGGGCTGCTCGTGCTCGTCGAGGGCACGCAGGGGCGCCAGGGCCTCCTTGTCACGCACGAGGTAGACGTTGTAGATGGCGGCCTGCACCACCTGGTACGGCACGTCGACCCGCAGGAACCCACGCACGGCTGCCTGCACTGCCGCATCGCGGACGCTGTAGATGCGCATCAGCAGGGTGGCGCGGGCTGTGTCCGCAACGCCCTCGTCCGTGAGCGCCTTCGCCACGACGGGCGCAGCCTTCGATTCCCCCATGCGGCAGAGCGCCGCGCCCGCCACGACCCGCAGGTGCGTCGACGGCGCCTTGACGAGCTTCCAGAGCGCGGGGCGGCCCTCCTTGGGGTGCTGTTGGATC